>NZ_PDKN01000002.1:0-300000 GCF_004116335.1 Candidatus Marinarcus aquaticus | reverse complement strand
AGTCATAATAAACCAAATATACCCAAACATGGCAAACATCATACCAATACTTAAATCACTGTAAGCTACCATAATAAGCCCTGAAGCTCTTAAGAGCTCAAATGCAGCTAAAAACACCGTAAAAGAGAAACGTTCATATGCTACACTCTTATAGTTATACGCATTAGATGTGAGTTGTACAGTTTTAGCTTTTACAATGGAATCATTAAAAAAGTAATCCTCTTTGTTGCTTGCTTTGATTTGTCCAAACAACTCCAACGACTCTGATAAATTATCTTGGAAGTCCTCAATAGCATGATTCTCTTGTTTTTTTAAGTCCACAACAGAAGCGGATATTTTTTTTGAAATCACCATAATAATTGGTTGAATGATTAAAATCATCAAACCTAAAGTAGGGTGTATGAGTATCATGACAAAAGAAATAGCAATCAATGAAAGTACCGAAGCTACAAACTTACTCGCACCTGTGATAATAAAGTTATCCAAAGTATTTACATCGGTCACTAAATTCGAGGTAATGGCACCGTTTCCGACACTCTCATACTCATTCATACTGACCTGTTTAAGGTGGCTGATTAACTTTTTTCGCACCTCAAACGTAACATACTTAGAAATAGCCGTAAAAATCTTGGTGATAACCACACTGAAAGCAAAATGTAAAAAACGCAAGAATATAACAGTTAAGGCCACAATGGCGATATAATAAAAGGCATTGCCTTGTCCAAACACAAAATCTATGGTATTTACAAACACGGCAGGTTTGTCCAGCAAAACTTCATCCACAAGCACCGGAAGCATTAAGGGAATAGGGATACTGATAACAATGGCAATCAATGTTGCAACTTGGCCCCAAACAAAAAGCTTTTTTTGTTGTAGTATCAGTTTTAAAATCGTTCTAAAAGTGATTTTTTCTTGTATCATAAATATGAGATTCCATAAAATTGTATTATATTTAAAGGCATTTTTAAATACTACACTTTAAATTATTGTTAAAGGGTCAAAATTCCATAAACTAGGACATTTTATAAAAAATATTTATACAAAAGTAACTCTATTTTTTAACAACTCTTTCACACACTAAAGTTTTCATTCCTTCATGAAATGAACAGTTCAAACCACACTCCATAAATCCTCTTTGAGCCAAGCCCAATTCACTGATTTTTTTAACAGAAGCTTTTGTACACTCTTCTAGCGTATCAAATTGACCATACTCCATGCTTCTTTTAAGATTTTGCTTATCTGGGTAGATAAAAGAGGTCCATGTTCCTTCACTGTTTTGATCACTGCTACTGAAACATCCTGAAAATAAAAAAGCAGTCATTAAGCCTAAATATAGCGTTTTCATCTATTTATCCTTTATTTAAGAAGGATTGTATTATAAAGCTTCTTAGAAAAAAATCAAAGTTCAACCACAACTAAAATATACTATAATAAGCTCTTTAATTAAAGGAAAACTATTTTATGACAATAAAAGAGAGTATAAACAAATATGCGAAACTTTTACAAAATATCACGCATATTCCCAACAAAGAAGTAGAGATACTTATTCAGTATCTTTTAGATAAGAACACTATTTGGCTTCATTTAAACTATCACAATGAATTCACAGAAGAAAAAGCCTTAGAGAAGCTGGTACAAAAAAGGGCACAAGATTACCCTTTAGAGTATCTTATAGGCAAAGCCTCATTTTATGGAGAGACTTTTTTAACACAAGAAGGCGTACTCATACCACGACCTGAAACAGAAATACTCGTTGAAAAATCTATTGATATGTTAAAAAACATACAAGGTAAAAAAAGAGTTTTAGAGATTGGAACCGGCAGTGGTATCATCAGTGTAATGTTGGCATTGCTTGTTGAAGAGATTGAAATAATTGCCGTAGACATCAATGAAAAAGCATTGCAATTAGCTCAAAAAAATGCGAACAAACATAACGTTCAAAACAGAATCAGTTTTATAAAAAGTGATCTTTTTGAGAATGTAATAGGGGAGTTTGATATGTGTATATCCAATCCTCCCTATATTGCAAATGATTATGTGCTGCCAAAAAATGTCAGCTACGAACCAAGCAATGCATTGTTTGGGGGCGAGGTTGGAGATGAACTTCTTAAAGATATTATTAATTATACTTCAAAACATAATATTAGATATTTATGTTGTGAAATGGGTTATGACCAAGAGAAGCCTCTTAAAGAGTATTTAAAAAAATTTGATACAAAAAGCATTGAGTTTTACAAAGACTATGCTCAATTTGATAGAGGTTTTTGTATTGAATTTAAAACCAAATAGTACAAAAAATAATTTTTGTACTATCCTATAATATAAGAGTAAAAAACAAAAGGAGAACAACAAATGTTTCAAGATTTTAATATTGATAAACTAGAACAAAGCAAAGAGTTATTAGAGAAAAAACTAAATGAGAGTAGGGAAGCGATTGATGCTCTTTTGTCCATAAAAAATAAAACCTACGATAACTTTTTAAAACCGTACCAAGAGTTAGCTGAAAAGCTCAATGAGTTTCTCACTCCTTTGTTTCATATCGATTCAGTTAAAAATTCTAAATTGACACAAAAAGTGCAAGAAGAGATCATTCCATTGATCTCAATTTATGAAACTGAGCTCTCGCAAAATGAAAATATTTATAGGTCTATAAAAGATATACATTCTAACTATAAAAGTTCTTTAAATGATATACAAATAAAAGTATTGGAAAATGAGATTCGTGACTTCAAATTAGGTGGATGTGGCTTAGAAGAAAATGAAAAAAACAGACTCAAAGAGATCAACTTAAGGCTCTCAACACTGAGCAATAAGTTCTCACAAAATCTTTTAGATGCAACCAATGAGTTTGAGATGATTGTAGAAGATTTTGAAGATGTTAAAGAGATTCCTAAAAGCGATTTAGAGTTAGCAATGTTTGAAGAAGAGAGGAAAACAAAGTATAAATTCACCCTTCAAATGCCTTCATATTTGGCCTATATTACCTATGGAAGCAACCGAAGTTTAAGAGAAAATATATATAAAGCTTATACAACAAGAGCTCCAGAAAACCAAAAAATAATTGATGAAATATTGGAACTAAAATTGGAGCGTTCTCAAATACTTGGGTTTAAAAACTATGCTCAATATTCACTTGCAACTAAAATGGCAAACAGTGAAGAAGAGGTTATTAACTTTTTATATGAATTAGCACATAAAGCTAAAGAAAAAGCTTTTATTGAACTGGATGAAGTGGCACAATTGGCCAAAGATGATGGCATTACTCAACTTCAAAGTTATGATGTTTCTTACTACAGTGAGAAGCTTAAAAAAGCAAAATATGATATTGACCAAGAGTATTATCGTCCTTATTTTGAGCAAGATTCAGTGCTCAATGGATTCTTTGATTTCTTAAACAAAGTCTTTGATATTAAGTTTAAACAGACCAATGCCAAAGCTTGGGATGAAAAAGTTAAAGTCTATGATATTTATGATGACAACACATTAAGTGCTCGAATTTATATTGACTTAGAGAGTCGTAAAGATAAAAGAGGTGGAGCATGGATGAACAATTGGCACACTCATTATGTTAACCAACATAATCAAAAACAGTTGCCTACTGCCTATATTGTTTGCAACTTCCCACCTTCAAAAGAGGGAACACCTTCACTGCTTAGACACGATGATGTGGTAACCCTTTTCCATGAAATGGGTCATGCGTTGCACCACCTGTTAAGTAAAGTTGAAGAGCCTTTTGTCAGTGGTATTTCGGGTGTGGCATGGGATACAGTGGAGTTTCCATCACAGTTCTTAGAGTATTTTTCATACGACAAAGATGTTTTAAAGCTCTTTGCTAAACATTATGAAACCAAAGAGGTATTAAGCGATGAAGCAATTGAAAGAATCATCAAAGCTCGTAACTTCCAATCTTCACTTGCCTTGATTCGACAAGTTGAGTTCGCACTGTTTGACTTTAAACTCTATCAAAAGTTATACAAAGGTGATGAAGTTCAAGCCTTGCTTGATTCAATTCGAGACGAGATAGCAGCTCTTAAACCACCAGCATACAACAAATTCCAACATGGTTTCTCTCACATCTTCTCAGGGGGATACAGTGCAGGGTACTACAGCTATAAATGGGCGGAAGTTTTAAGCGCAGATGCTTACTATGAGTTCTTAAATACGAATGTTTTCAATAAAGAGCTCGCACTTCGTTATAAGAAATTTATTTTACAAATGGGTGGTTCAAAAGATATGAATGAACTTTTCTATGAATTTGCACATAAAGAACCAAGTGTGGATGCATTGTTAAAAATTGATGATATTATCAGTTAATTTTTGTCATAATACTGTTCTTAAAATACAAAACATTTTTATATAAGGAATATCGATGAATAACAGTGAAACAATAGCGAAATTAAATGATGCATTGGCGAAACTGATTAAAGCATATGAAAAACTCCAAGATGAAAACACAGTATTAAATAATCAAATTGAAAAATTAACTTTAGAGAAAAACAGTCTTCTAAAAGAGAAAGAGAATTTAGAAGACGATATTAATAACCTACAAAGTAACAGTCAAGAGCAAAATACTAATATCAACTCAATGTTGGGGAAAATTGAGTCACTTTTGGGAAACAGCTCATCAAGCAACAGCAATGAATCAAACATAAACAACACACGAGTAAAAGAACCTGAAGTAGATATTGCTGCTGTTGTTACGACTGAAAATAAAAAATCAATTGAAGATGAATTTACAACTGCTTCATCAACCTCGAAACAACCAGAAGAAGAGGGTAAACTGGACTTAAATCGTATGGCTTCGCTTTTAAATGGGTTTGGGAATAAGTAATTACCCTCTATGATTACTCAAATCAATAAAGCACTTCTTTTTTCAACATTTAACGTGGATAACTTCCATGCTTTAGAAGATGTCATGGCTTCCATGGCTCCTTCAATGGTGGAGTATTACTTAAGTGATCTGTGTTGTGATACTCAAGATGTTTATTTAAATAAACGCGAGATTGAAAATTCCATTAGTATTGGAGAGTATTCCATTTATATGGATTACAATGAGGACATCTATTTGGAGATGGACAGCAGCAGTTGTGAGTTTGAGACTGGTAGCCTTTGGTGAGAAGAGCAATATATTAAAAACTGTGAAAATTAATGTTTTCATAAATTAGGATATGATATACTGTTCACTACATTAGTATATAAGGTATTGCTCCATGCGTTATCCATTGGACTTTCATAACAACTTTAATAAAACACTTCTGTTTTGGATGGAACGTTTTGTTAAATTGAAACTGACCACACTTTCGAATCGTAATGTTCAAGACAAAACTGAATTCAATACTATTATTCAGCGTTTAAATAAAGGTGTTCAAAATATTGATGAACTCAAATCACTTTGCAAAGAAGCCAGACAGTGTGGACTTATTGGAATCAACACCTACATCAATCCTTTAGAAAAACTCTATGAACAGTTGGTATCTTTAGGGTTTGCTTCAATGAAAGAGATTGATGAGGAAACTCTAATCGATTTTTTAGCCACGTATACCTCTGGTTTATCCGATGCCACTAAAAAAAACTACAGAATGGCTCTATTATCGCTGTTTAAGTACATCGATAAACAAAATGAAGATGATGATGGAAAATCGCATGTATATAGGATTGAGCTTAAAAACTTTGCTGGTTTGGGTGGTTCTAAAGGACAAAAACTTCCTACATATATGCATGATGAAGAGATTGAACGTTTTTTACAAGCGATTGAAACAACATCATTTAAAGATTATGCCCAAGCAAAAAATCGACTGCTTATTAAAACCATCCTTTATACAGGGATGCGTGTAAGTGAGGCTTTAGATATTCAAATCAAAGATATTGTACAAGAAGATGGTTTTCATATTTTTAGAATCAGTGGAAAAGGGAATAAACAACGCATTGCAATGATAAAGAGTCACTACATACAAAAAGATTTAAATGAGTGGTTGGAGTATAAACCATCGACTCCCCTACTTTTCTGCTCTCGTACAGGAAAACGCCTCTCTCAACCATATGTATCTTACATCATGGATAAAATCCTACTTCAAGCAGGTATACGTAAAGAGAAAAATGGTGCACATATGCTAAGACACACATTTGCAACAAGGCTTTATCAAAAAAATCATGATTTGATTTTAGTGCAAGAAGCTTTAGGACATGCTGATTTAAACACTTCAAGAATTTATACACACTTTGATAAAGAGAGACTCAAAGCGGCCACATCCGTGATGGATGATTTTAAGTAGTTATCGACGTTTTCCTTGTGAAAACTCGATGATATAATCTGCAATTTCATCCAAGGAAACAACATCTTTCACTGCACCCGCTTCTATAGCTTTTGCAGGCATTCCAAACACAACGCAACTGGCTTCATCTTGTGCAATGGTATAAGCACCATTATCATACAACTCTTTCATACCAATGGAACCATCATCTCCCATACCCGTCATCATAACGGCCATGGCACCTCCTCCTATTTCATTATTTACACTTCTAAAAAGAATATCCACACTTGGTTTATGACGACTCACTCGTACCGTATCAAGCAGTTGTATCTTATAATTTTGTCCCGATCGAATAACACTCATATGCATATTTCCAGGTGCTAAATAGGCATGTGAACTTTGTAATATCATTCCATCTTTTGCCTCACACACCTCTATTTCAGAAGTGTTGTTTAACCTTTGTGCAAATGAGTTAGAAAAACCATACGGAATATGTTGTGTGATCACGATAGGGGGAAGATTGGCTCTTAACTTTGAAAATACTTTGATTAATGCTTCAACTCCACCCGTTGATGAACCAATTGCAATGATTTTTCTTCCAGGAAAAGTACAAGGACGTTTTACCAAGACTTCATCGGGGTGAATACGTTTTTCAACGCCATACTTATCTTCATTACCTGCACTTTTTCTTTTAATTTCAACTTGAGGTTTTGGTTTTTTCAGTGTATAACGTTTCAATAAAAATGTTAAGTTAAGAAGTGTCTCTTTAATACGTTTACCAAATGAGATCATGGATTCACCGGTTTCAGGTTTTGGAATAAATCCCACCGCACCATCATCAAAAATATCATTCCCACGAACACTTTCACCTGAAATAACCACAGCAGGCATTGCATGAAGTCTCATAAGGTTACGTAGAAAAACCACGCCATCCATTTTGGGCATGTTTATATCAATGGTTACTAAGTCAGGTTCATACTTTTTAATTTTTTCCCGAGCATCAAATGCATCCACAGCCTCTTCGATGACTTCAAATTCATCAATACTGTTTATCATATCTTTTAAAATTCTTCTCATAGAAGCAGAATCATCAATGACAATTACGGTATACATCCATCAAGCCTTTAAAAAAGTTCAATTTCCATTTGAGGTTCAACTTCTTTTGATTTTTTATCAAATAAGTCAACACCACCAACATACTCTTTAAGCACAGGCTCTCTCGTGATCTCTTTTTGAAGCAATCGCTCTTCACCAAGGATTTTCGCGTTAGTATCAGATTTTTCTGTTACTTTAATAAATGTTTGAAAATCAGTAGTTAAAAGAATCAATCGCCCTCTTTCACCTCGTGTGTGTTCAGATACAATCTTAAAACCTTCTGCTTTACAAAAATCTTTTGCAAACTCAACATTACGATGACCTATTGAAGCAATAGCCGACATATTCAGTTGCATAATATCTGCACCACCTGAAATTTTAGCCGTCATATTCTCTTTTCTGCAACCTAATTTATACATCTCATTGAGCATGGCCTCAACTGAATAAAGGCCATACTTCATATCCTCATTAGAGTTTGAAGTCGTTGGAAGCAAAAAATGGTTCATGGCTTTAATTTTTTTGACTTTATCATAAAACATAACAGCTACACATGACCCAAGCAGTGTCTTAAAAGCGACTTCATCATCGTCCAAACCAACAGCAAATTCACCACCAATAACAGTGTGTGCATTATAACCTTTGATTTTTTGAGTAAAACGTGAATTTGATGCTTTTTCGATACTACCGTCTTTATGTCCAATAATAATCAAACTAAATTTCCTTTATCTTTACAAATGTATTTTGCCCAGCTTTTTGAACATAATGTATTAAGTCATGAGGATTTTCAGAGTGTCCAATATAGAGTGTACCCCCTATTTTAAGGTGTCTGAACAACTTTTTTAAAATCAAATTTTGATCTTCTGCGGAAAAATAAATCAACACATTTCGGCAAAAAATAACATCAAATTGATTATCTTTAAAGGGATATGAAGCATCATTTAAATTCATTTTTTGAAAAGAAATCATACGTTTCAATTCATCTTTTACTTTTATTAAAACTTCTTCATTCCCAATATTTTGAACCACACGTCGTTTAAAATATTTTTGTGGTTTAACCCAATCAGGAAACTCTTTCGCACTTTTTGAAAACCGATAAATACCATCAGCTGCATATTGTAAAACATTGGTATCAATATCTGTTGCAATAATGGAAGATTTAATCGTTCGATTCAATTCTTCTTCTGCTTCTTTAACAGTCATGGCCATTGAATATGGTTCTTCTCCTGTAGAAGAGGCCGAGCAGTACATTTTAAGTTCTGCTCCAGAACCATTTTTCTCTAAAAACTCAGGAATAACTCTCTGTTTTAAATCGATAAAATGAAAATCTTCTCTGAAAAAATGTGTTTTATTGGTTGTAAATGAGTTAATAAATTCATTAATATACTCACCCTCTTCTATTTGATCCAATAAATCATCAATGGTACCTACAAATTTGGTATCTCGTTGTAATTTATACAACCGGTTAGAAATCATTATGTCTTTATTGTTTGAAAGTGTGATTCCTGTCAAACCATATAATAACTTCTTAACTTTTTCATTTAAAGCTAATGTTTTATCCATGGTTATGAAGCCTTAGCTGCTGCCTCTATCGTACTTCTTTCCACTTTTTTTTGTGCGTTAATGATTCCTAAAATATCTAAAATAAGACCAATACTTCCATCTCCACGTACAGTTGCAGCACCAATTCCTTCAACACTTCTGTAGTTTTTATCCAATGGTTTAACAACCACTTGATGTTGATGTAAGAATTCATCAATAAACAGAGCAACTTTCATATTTCCTGATTTAACAACAATCAACATACCATCTTCAATATCATGGTATTTTGGTTCAATTCCAAAGAGTTGATGTACTTTCACCACAGGAATAAATTCCTCTCGCAACATAAGAAGATCTTGTGTTCCATCACCAATTTTCTTAATCATATCTTCTGTAGGTTGAAGTGATTCAACAATTGAACTCAATGGTAAAATATATTTATGTTCACCTACTGCAATATCAAGACCATCAAGAATTGCAAGAGTTAATGGTAACACAATTGTAATGGTTGTTCCTCGACCTAACTCTGTATCAAGTTTGATTGCACCACCCAGTTTTTGGATGTTTGTTTTTACAACGTCCATACCAACACCTCGACCTGAGATATCAGTAATTTGTTCAGCTGTCGTCACTCCTGCACCAAAAATAAGCATTGCTTTATCATTTTCAGTCATAGAAGCAAACTGATTGTCATCGATTTGTCCATTTTCAAGCGCTTTTTGTGCTACTTTTTCAGAGTTGATTCCTCGACCATTATCTTCAATGGTGATAATCATTTGTCCGTTAGCTTGTTCAGCACTGATGATGATTGCACCCGTTTCATCTTTTCCACTGGCTGTTCTTTCATCTGGAGTTTCAAGCCCGTGATCAAGTGAGTTTCTAATAATGTGCATTAATGGGTCTGTTAACCCTTCAATCATAGCTTTATCAATCTCAACATTATCACCGAAATGTTTAAATTCAACTTTTTTACCCAGTTTTTTAGAGATATCTCGAACAACTTTTGGGAATTTAGAGTAAATAGACTCCATTGGTACCATTCGAATACTCATAATAGAGTCTTGCATGTCTCGAATATGTCGTTCTAACAGTTCCAATCTTTCAAGAACAGAAACTCGAGTTTTTGTATCTTCAATGGTTGTTGTAAACTGCGTTAACATTGCATTTGTGATAACCAAGTCTCCTACATTGTTCATCAGTAAGTCAATTTTATCTAGGTTTACACGAATATTATTAGTTGTAGCTGCTGCTGGTTTTTTGTCTGCATTTCTTTCTGGTCGTTTTCTTGCAGCCGCTCCAGCAGGTGCTCCTGCAGTAGGTTTTTCTGCTGGGGCACTGGCTTGTTGTGCTGCTTTTTCTTTAATGGTTGCATTGAGTCTTTCAATTTTTGCATTTGGATCCACTGGCCCTACTCCATCAAAAAATCCAGAACCATCTGTTTGCTCTTGTTGAACACGTTTCGCCTCTTTTCGTCCAAATGCAGAGTTTTGTAACTCTTCATCAAAGAATCCAAAGTTGCTGTTTTCATCTTCTAAGAAGCTTTCATCGAAAAAGCCATAAGGTTGAGATTCAAAGTATGCTTCTCCATCAAAATCATTTGTTGAAGATGAAGCTCCAGCTTCATCAAAAAATCCATACGTTTCAGATTGAAAAGAACCACCAGCAGAGGCAGGTGCTGTTTCCTCTGATTCATCCATCATTGATGCTTCAGCAACTTCTGGTGTGGCACTCTCTTCAACAGGAGCACCCCCACCATTTATATAATTTCGAATATCTGATAAAAGCCCTTCGGTCATCTCTGTAAAAGTCTCTCGAGTCAACTCTTCAGCAACTTCTAATTCAAGAAGTTCCTTCATAACATCCAGTGCATCAATTAATGTATCCACCATCTCAACTTGGAATTCGATTTGATGGTTTCTCAGTTTATCCATCATGTTTTCAACATCATGAGTAAACTCAGCAAAAAGTGCTAATTCAACAGAAGCACCACTTCCTTTTAAAGTATGAACATCTCTAAAGAGTTGTCCCATTTCATCTTCAGTTAAAGACCCATTACTCTCAGCCTCAAGTAAAACATTATTTGCAGACTCAAAAAGTTCAACGGCTTCTTCTAAAAACATCTCTCTATATTTAGAAATATCAAAACTAGACATATTGCACCTTCTTTAATTTAAATAAATAGTATATATTAACGACTCAATACGATATTAACCGCTTTTAATAACTGATCGGGAACAAACGGTTTAACAATCCATCCCGTAGCTCCTGCCGCTTTACCTTTTACTTTCATTTCATCACTTCTTTCAGTTGTTAAAACTAAAATAGGTTTTGAACCGTACTGAGGTAATTTTCGAAGCTCTGCAATCAAAGTGATTCCATCCATATTCGGCATATTAACGTCTGTAATGATTAAATCATATTGTGTGGCTTTCGCCTTTTCTAAACCATCTTTACCATCAATTGCCTCAGTCACATCGCTGTAACCGCCTTCATTTAACGCGTAATTTAACATGTCCCTTAACATAGTTGAATCATCAACGATCAAAAGCTTTGACATAAAAACCCCTTGTAGTCTCTTTTCATTTGTAACATTTGATATATAATAACCAAAGAACTATTAATTTAATATAAAAATTATAAACTTGATGAAGCCAGTTCTATTCTGTCTTTTTTAACATTTAAAACTTTGATTTCAACGCTGTCACCGACGTTTAAAACATCACTTACTTTATTGACTCTCTCTTTAGAAATCTTAGAGATATGAAGTAATCCTTCTCCACCTTCAGGCAGTGCAACAAATGCACCAAAATCGGTAATTCTCTCTACTTTTCCAGTATACACTTCATCTTGTTTATATATTTTTTCAAAATCTAAACTTTTAGAACTTTTTCGTGAGGGTGCATTGTTGGAAATTGTTTTGATATGTTCGCACGCACCTAAAACGTTATCTTTACTCTCTCCACTGACTTTTACATTTCCGCTGTCTCGGTCTAAATCAATTGATACATCCCATTTTTCAATGATCTCTTTGATTGTTGAACCTGCTTTTCCAATAACCGCCATGATCTTACCTGGATCAATGGCAAACTGTTCAATAAGAGGTAACGCTTCACTTGGCACAATCTCTGAAGCAGCCTCTTCCATGATAGCTAAAATATGAGTTCGTCCCTCTTTTGCTTGTTCGAGTGCCTCTTTTAAAACAGATAGTTCAATACCTCCGAGTTTAATGTCCATTTGAAGTGCTGTAATCCCCTCTTTTGAACCAGCAACTTTAAAATCCATGTCTCCATCATGATCTTCTAAGCCCATGATATCAGTTAAAACCGCATATTTTCCATCTTCTACGACCATTCCCATGGCAACACCTGCAACCAGACTTGAAACAGGAACGCCTGCGGCTTTAAGTGCCAAGGAACCACCGCATACGGTCGCCATAGACGAAGATCCATTAGATTCTAAAATCTCTGAAACCAATCGAATGGTATCTGAAAAATCTGAGTCAATCGTCGCTTCCAATGCTTTTTTAGCTAAATTACCATGTCCCAACTCTCTTCTTCCTACTCCAAACATTGGTTTGGCTTCACCCACAGAAAAACCTGGGAAGTTGTAGTGCACCATAAAATTTTCAGTGAATGTTGATTTTTCTGTTAATTTTTCATACATTTGCCCACTTTTTGCATCGGCCAATGTTCCTACAACCAGTGCTTGTGTTTCACCACGCGTAAAAAGACACGAAGAGTGTGCGGAAGGTAAAATATTGGTTTCAATACTAATAGGTCGAACTTGCTTAAGCCCTCTTCCATCAGCACGTACATTTTCATTAACAATCATGCTTCGTACCAACTCTCTTTTAACAATTGAAACCGCTTCATACACATCAGCTAATTCAAAAGAGTGATTCACGCAATGCTCATCATTTGAAATCAATTTAGCCACATCTTTTAACTCAGTTGCTCGCTCACTTTTTGCCAGTTTTTTAATCGCTTGTTTAATGTTTTCAGTATAGTTTTCTCTGACATATTCAATGATTGCTTCATCAATTGTAAACTGAACCAACTCAACTTGAGCCATCTCTTTAGAAACTGATTCAAAACCAACTTCATAGGTCTCATTGGCTTCTTTTAATGCAGTTTGTGCCACAGAAATGGCTTCAACCAATTCATCTTCACTCATCTCATTGGCTCTGTGCACTTTTGTAAATGCTTCAATATCGATTTCAACCATCTCTTCTGATGCAATTGATTTCATCTCAATCATTAAAAGCTCTTCTTTGCTTCCTGCAACAAAAAGATCTAAAGTAGATTCACTCATTGAAGTCTCATCAGGGTTAACAACATACTCACCAGCAATACGCCCTACTCGAACACCTGCAACTGATTTTTTAACTGGTAAATTAGAAGTATATAAAGCTGCAGATGCTGCATTTAATGCCATGGCTTGAATATCAACATCTTTATCTGCACTTAAAACCATTACCGTAATGGTTGTAGGATAAACAAATCCTTTAGGGAAAAGTGGTCGTAAACTTCTGTCAATCACACGCGCAGTGAGTGTTTCAAACTCACTTGGTTTTGCTTCACGTTTAAAAAATCCACCCGGTACTTTTGCTGCAGCGTATGTTTTTTCTAAATATTGCACCGTTAAAGGAGTAAAATCCTCTTCTACTGGATTATCAAATTCACTTACCACTGTAGCTAATACGACAGCATTTCCTAATTTTGCTAAAACAGAACCATTGGCTTGTTTTGCGACCTTATTAAACTCATAAACTTCTGTTTTATTACTTAATTCAAACTCACATACGGTTGACATATATTATCCTTTAGTTATCTCTTGTACTTTTTCAAAGGTGATCTCTTCTAACTCTTCATAATAAAAATCTATGCTGACAAAATGATCCAATTTTCGCACATAGTACAAATCATCTGCGATTGATTCAATGATTGGAGCACTCACTGTTGGAAGAATAGGAACGGCTACTGAAACCGACTTTGCCTTTAAGTTAATGGCTGTTTTAATACACGCCATCATTGTAAGACTGGTGTTTAACCCCTCATCTACCAATAATACATTTTTATTATGAAGATCTGACAATCGTTCACCATCTCTGTATTTATATATATATTTTAAAATCTCATTCTCATAGACTTGTTTTGCTTTTGAGAAAACAAAATCCAAACTGATATCAAATGTTTTAACTAACTCTTCATGAATAACGACCTCCTCACTTTCTGTTACAATAGCCACTTCACACTCTTCATTGTTGGGTGCTTCAATTTTATGGGAAAACATAAAATCAAATGAAGCTTTTAAGTTTTTTGCTAACTCGTATGCAATGGGAACAGCTCCTGCAGACGTTGCAATGATGATCCACTCTTCATATTTCATGGTATCAGCAGGCAACACATCAATAAGTTGCTGCATCGCATCATGTCGGTTTTTAAAATACTTTTTATTCAGTTTCATTATCAGTTTCCGCTTGGTTTAAATGATTGTCGAATACCACCAATTGGTTTTAACAATAAGTTAAAATAGACCACTTGTTGCCGACGTGAGTCATCCCCATCTGTGGTTGATGTGGCCACCAATTCATCTTCAAAACTGATATTAAGTTGCCAACATTGATCATTAATAGTAAAAATAATTCCCTCACGACTTTTAACATCATCTTGAATATTATAATCCAATCGATACGTTAACTCATAATCTCTGGCAAATCTTGTTGTTGCTGCAAGTGTATAGGACTCTAAATCCTCTTTACCTGAGTGAGGGGTGTTTTTTGACATATAATGCGTAGCATTAAATCGGAACCAATCATACGTAAAATTAAAACCTGACGAAGATTCAATCAATTCATTGTCTTGATTACTGTATATCAAACGATTATAAATAGAGCCTAAAATATAATTAAAGGTGACTTCATTTTCTAAATCACCTAAAGTTGAACTATTAAAATCATCATAAATAATGGCTTGTTTTAATTTATGATTAATGATTTGGCGTAAATTCTCTCGGTCATATAAAGAGTGATTAAGAGTAAAAGTAAGTGTTTTATCATCTTCTGTAACAGGGAAAGGTGCTAATTCATTATAATTGCTATTAATTGTATATAAATCACCTTTCTCTTTAATGCTATTTGGCACCGAAAATTGCGTGGTAAAGTTTAAAGTATGCAGATAGTTTTCATACGGCTTGATTAAATCCGTACCCACTTCTAAAATGTGTCTGTTTCGTAAATAACTTCCATCTTCTAAATGTGCAATCGAGTTATCATATTGCAAATTTGTAAACTCAAGCTCCTCTTTGAACGTCACACGGATATAGTCATCAAACATATTAAAAGAGTAAGAAATAGGAATATTTATATCATATTGTTGTGCTCGTATGCCTTCTTGTCTTGTGTAGTTTGTGTATCTGAAATCACTTGAATATATAAGATTATCAAAAAGAAAAGAGTCTGTAAATTGATGCAGTTGTACTTGTGGCAATTGTTGCATGATAGCATCATTACTCTCTAAATTTGTTTCATTATAGTGTCGTGCATAGATTCCACCATAATACTCTGAAGTTTTATAAAAATAATTAAGCTTCGATTCAATTCGTTTATTATAATTTTCAGCAAATCGTTCACCAGCAATATTATCAAACTCGACATCATTCAGCCACTTTGCATTGATGTATAAACCATCTTGGCTCTTATCATCTGAAAAAAGTTTACTTCTTTCATAATCCAAACTCCAACCAAAATGTTTTTTATTCTCTAAATCCTCTTGCTCATAATAGTCACTGTGTTCAGAAAAAATACCACTTGAAAATCGCAACATTGAATAAGGAGAGTCGGCCCATCTTAAATATGCATGAATTCCTTCTCCTCGATTGGTTCTAATTTGTGGCACCACTTCTAAGTCAAAATCAGGTCGAGGAGCATAATAAATTGGTTGAGAATAGAATACCCCTTCATCTCCAGAATATCCAAGTGAAGGGATCAATAATCCAGAACGTCTTGTGGTATCTGCAGAAAATCCAAAGTATGGAATATAAAAAAGTGGCACCGATTTTAAATAAAGACGTGTGTTAAACATATTAACCCATTTATCCTCCGTATTATAATCTCCACTTGAGAATTTCATACTCCAAAACGGATCTTCACAGTCACAACTTGACAATACTGAGTCTTCCAGTTTGATTTTTACATCTTTTTTTTCAGAAGTATTGGTATTAATCCAAAGGTTTGATTTTTTATCAAGTAAAAGTGTCGGATTTTGTATCATTTCATCGGTTTGCATATTCACAAAAGCATAATTACTTTGAGCTTGCAACATATTATCTTTTAAAATGACCACATCATCAAAAAGTTCAAACGTTTTGTTTTTTCTGTCATAAATCACTTTATTGGCTGTCATAAAATGGGTTTTTGAAAAAATAACCACATCTCCAACTGCTGTAACAATATCATTTTTAGTATCTAAAAACTTTGCATTGATTTGATACTTCTCTTCTTCTACTTCCTGTGCAAATATATTGCATGCAATTAATACAACTAAACATAATTTTTTAAGCATTTATCACCAACGTTTTACCAATTTTATCTTGTAGGGTTTGTCTTCCTTGCGTAAAAAAAGCCAACATAAATCCGACGTAAAAGAACATTTCGCTGATAAGTCTAAAGAAAGATCGAATAAAAGCTGCCCCAAAACTTACACGGCCAAAATTATCATAATCAACCACTCTGATTTTAACAACAATTTTTCCAATAGTTGCACCATAATACCAAATAAAGAAGCCTTGATAAACAAATTTCATTAAAAGAATTTGTCCCAAATTATCATTCATAATCATCAATAAATTAAGAAGTTCTCCATTGGTTGCATTTACTTGTTCCCAAAAAAGAACAACCACAACCAAAGTGATCAACAAATCGTCAATGATAAATGCAATGGCTCTTGAAATAAAAGAGGCCAACTCTAAATTCTTGGTTTCTATCTCTTCTTTATTGTATTGCATTGGAGGCTTACTTTAACGCTTGATATGCAATATCAGTTCGACATTTTTTACCTGCAAAGTGCACTTGTCCACACAATGCATAAGCTCTGTCTCGTGCTTGTTTGATACTTTCACCAAATCCCACACACACTAACACTCTTCCACCAGTAGCAAAGAGTTCGTCTCCTTCTTTACTTACACCTGCATAAGAGATATGAGTATTGTTTAAAATATCTTCATCTACAATCTCATCAACTATGATTTGTGCGGGTTCACTGCTTGAGTATGGGTAATTAGCACTCGCCATTACAACACCCACACCAAACTCTTTTTTAATTTCGATATTCAATGAAT
Organism: Candidatus Marinarcus aquaticus; assembly: GCF_004116335.1. Classification (NCBI taxonomy): domain Bacteria; kingdom Pseudomonadati; phylum Campylobacterota; class Epsilonproteobacteria; order Campylobacterales; family Arcobacteraceae; genus Candidatus Marinarcus; species Candidatus Marinarcus aquaticus. The sequence continues at coordinate 282,778 of NZ_PDKN01000002.1, read as the reverse complement.
CCAAATCTTTGGTTGCACCTTTGTAGAAAAGTTCAGACACAGATGTTGCTAAAAGTGGCATAATGATTTCACACTCAGGATCACCAAATCGTACGTTGTACTCTAAAATGATTGGCTCACCATCAACCACCATGACCCCAATAAAAAGAACCCCTTCAAAAGGAGCTCCCTCTTGTTGCATCCCTTTGAGCGTTGGTTTAATCACTCTCTCTTCTACTTTTTTATAAATATCATCATTGACTAATGGTGTTGGAGCATAGGCACCCATTCCACCTGTGTTTGGTCCGGTATCACCATCACCAATTCGCTTATGGTCTTGTGCTGCAGGTAAAACTTTATAATTCTCTCCATCGCAAATAGCAAAGATAGAGAGTTCATATCCATCTAAAAACTCTTCAATAACAACATTATTTCCAGCATCACCAAAAGATGCCCCGCTTAACATATCTGCAGCTGCTTCTTTTGCTTCTTCTTTACTTTGAGCTATAATTACACCTTTTCCTGCACAAAGCCCATCTGCTTTTACTACAATAGGTGTTCTTGTCATTGAATCAATAAATGCAAATGCTTCATCTTTGTTTGTTGTTTCAATAAATGCTGCAGTAGGAATATTGTATTTTTTTAAAATATTTTTCATATATGCTTTTGAACCTTCAAGTCGTGCTGCAGCTGCACTTGGTCCAAAAATAGTTAAATCATGTTTTTTGAATATATCAACGACTCCATCAACCAATGGAGCTTCTGGTCCAACAATGGTTAAATCAATGCTCTTCTCTTTAGCCCATAGAGCCAACTCATTATAATCTTTAATATTAATATTTTCACCAAGGTTTGAAGTTGCACCATTTCCAGGCATAAAAAAAAGATTGTGCGCTGTTTCTTCTTTAGAAATCGCCAATCCAATAGAGTATTCTCGACCACCACTACCAAGTATTAATATATTCACTATTAAAATCCTTATTTAATTATTATCCAAATATCCAAGTAGACGTTAACCATCAAAATGGCCCACAAAAGCCAATAACTGCACGTAAGAGGCAACCTTAAGGAACAGTTCAGTTGAACCGTTACACACCAGTCGACTACGATTACACACATAAACACAGTATCGGACCCTCAACAATGGAAATCCCGTTATACTTAGATATAGACTTATTTTATCTAATAATGATTAAATAAGAGATTAAATTTTTCGTTTGTGACTTTGAAGATAAAAGAATTACTCAGATTAATAACTCTTTGGCTTTTTTAATACACTCTTCCATTGAAGTAGCTTCAGCAATGGTGTAGGAAACGATTTTTGGAAGATACTTGGCTGTTGTTCCTCCAATGACCACAGCTTTATAGCTTTCATCCCAAGTAAAATACGTAAAGAAACACTCAATTGTAGAAGGGGAAGAGAAGATAATAACGGAATCTTTTTCAATATCATACTTTTTTAGAAGTCTATTGCACGACGTTTCATAAACGGTTATGGACTCAATATCTATACCATTTTCTTTTAAGATATTGGGTAAATCAGAGAGCACTTTTTTAGCTTTTAAAAACAGAACTCTTTGCGTTGTTAAGACTTTCAACAATTCATTTGCAAACTCTTGTCCATGCCCACTGTGACCAGTGAAAACAACGTTTCCGCCCAGTTTTTGAACCTCTTTGGCTGTTTTAGGAGCAATCACATATGCAGGTACTCTTTTCCACTCTTGGTTAAAAGAGTCCACCGAGTATGCCGCGTTTTTTGATGTAAAAATCAAAGCATCATAACTTGAAAAATCAATCTTTTTGGGCAGATAATTTATACCTAAAAGAGGTATGTTTTCAACACCATCATAGATTTGATCATTGAGTGCATAAATTTTAGCCATTAACCATTGCCCTTTTTTCAATATCATTCATTGCTTGTTGCAGTGTTTTATACATATGAATTGAGGAGAAAACCCCTTTTGTATCAATTTTAAGTACTTTTCTTCGATTGGCCTCATTTAAAAGCAAATAGACCTCCTTATGTTCTTGCACAAGATGTTGCACGATCTCTTCCAGCGTTAACATTGCAGAGAGGTCAAGAAAACCAACACTGTAGGCATCAATAATAATATTCTCAACATTTTTCAATTTATTCATACGCTTCTCTAACATTTCAGACGTTGCAAAAAAGAGTGACCCATGAATTTTCAACACTTTTGTAGTTGACTGTTTTAAATCCAAAGCAATAATATCTTTGGATTTTTTCGTTTGAAACTTTGTGTGTTTAGAAATATGATAAATAGAGAGAATGGATGCAATCGTAATACCTACACCTACGGCCATAATCAAATCAACAAACACCGTTAATAAAAGCACCACACTCATAATGACCAAATCTTTTCTTGGTACTTTGGTCATGATTTTAAAGAAACGATAATCTAAAATATCAAATCCTACTTTGATTAAAATACCCGCTAACACAGCCAATGGAATTTGTGAAGCCAGAGGGGCAAGAAAAAGCACAATGACTAACAACGTAACCGCATGAACCATTCCTGAAAGGTTCGAATCACTGCCGCTTTTAATGTTAATAACCGTTCGCATGGTTGCTCCCGCTCCAGGAATAGCTCCCACAAATGAACACAAAGCATTACCAATACCTTGTCCTATTAACTCTTTATTGGAGTTATGTTTTGTTTTGGTCATGGAATCAGCAACCACTGAAGTTAAAAGTGTATCAATCGTTCCTAATAGAGCCAAAGTAACTGCAAACGTAACCACCTCTTTGAGTTTAATAAACTCAAAAGTTGTAGGCAAGATAAACTCTGGAAGTGTGGTAGGAATTTCCCCAATAGTTGGAATTGAAAAAGAGAAAAACACACTCACATATGTCATCACTACTAAGGCAATCAAAGCTGAAGGTATAATTGAAGATATTTTCTTAGGTGTAAAAAACATAATCACGAGTGTTAAAGTTGCAATTATAAGTGAAGGAAGACTGGCATTTTGAAATGTTTTAGGTATGTCAATAATCGTTTGTAAAATTGGACCCGAAGACTCTACACCGACAAAAGGGTTGATTTGAAGTAAGATAATAATACACCCTATTCCACTCATAAAGCCTGAGATTACAGGATAAGGAATATAACGAACCCATTTACCAATACCTAAAACACCAAAGGCTATTTGTAAGATTCCAGCAATAAGTACAACGGTCATGACGGCATTAATGTCACCTGAAAAAGCCACCACTGCTGAAGCAATAACTACGGTCATGGGTCCCGTAGGACCAGAGATTTGTGTTTTGGTTCCCCCAAATAAAGAAGCAAAAAAACCTAAAATAATCGCACCATACAAACCGGCCGTTGCTCCAGCACCACTTGCAACACCAAAAGCCAAGGCCAATGGTAAAGCCACAACCGCTGCTGTAATTCCACCCAGAACATTATTTTTAATATTATTCAACGAATCACTCCTTTATTTGATTTTATATCAATATTGTGTTACAACCTCTTCCTCTTCTTCTCTTTCACCTTTTCCTCTTGTGACTAAGTGAATTGGTGTTCCTTCAAAATCGATATTCTCTCTTAAAAAGTTCATCAAATATCGTTTATAACTGAAATGCAGAAGTTTTGGTTTATTCATAATCAATGCAATTCTTGGAGGTTTCACACCAAATTGTGTTGCATAATAAATACGTAAATAAGCCCCATTTGGACTTGGCAATGCATGTCTCATCACTGCTGTTTCAATTGTTTTATTCAACACTGACGTAGAAATACGTCGTGAATAGTTCTCATGAATAGCAATGATTTTATCTTTAAGCCGGTCAATACTTCGTCCTGTTTTTGCTGATACTGCAATTATAGGAGCAAAAAACAAGAAGCGAAAACGTCGTCGTACCTCTTCTTCAAGCTTTTTAAAGGTATCCATGTTCTCATCCCATTTATTTAAAACAATGATGGTTGCCAAACCATGTTTATCGACCAATCCTGAAATTTTTTCATCCAAATCTGCAAAAGGTTTACTGGCATCTAAAACAAGCAGTGCAATATTTGCTTTTTGAAGCATATCTTCTGTACGCATTAAAGCATACTTCTCAATCCCTTCAATACTTCCACGTCGTCGTAAACCAGCAGTGTCCACAAAAGTGATATTTTTACCTTCATACTCAAAAGACTCATCAACAGGGTCAATGGTTGTACCTGCAATAGGAGAGACTACTGAACGTTCCTGTCCCGTTAAAGCATTTAAAATAGAGCTTTTCCCCACATTAACTTTTCCAATAATGGCAACTTTAATCTCATTACTCTCTTCTTCAATAACTTCTTCGATAAGCTCTTCATCATACTCAAACTCATCGTCCTCTTCACCCTCTTTCTCTTTTTTAACTTGAATAGGTTCAACTGTCTCTGGCAGTCTGTCATAAATCCAATCAAAAAGTTTTGTTGTTCCCCGATTATGAGAGACTGAAATTCCAAAGAGATTCTCTTCACCAATACCAAATTCATAAAAAGACCACAGTCTCTCCATCTCTTTATCATTATCAATTTTATTGACAACCAAAGCCAACTCTTTGCCCAATGCTTGAAGCTCATAATACAACTCTTTATCTTTATCATCTGGTATTCGTTTCCCATCTACCATAAACAGTATGATATCTGCTTCTTTGGCTGTCTCAACAGACTTTCGTTTCACATTTGAAAAAATGGCATCATCAGTCTCATCAATACCACCTGTGTCAAGCATTAAAGCTTCTTTATCGAAAATCTCTACATTGTGTTTTCGAATATCTCTTGTTGTCCCTGATTGTTCACTGACGATTGCAATTCTCTTTTTTGCAATTCGATTAAACAAAGAACTTTTACCAACATTTGGTTGCCCAATTAACGCTATTTTTTTCATTTTTATTTTCCCAATTTTATATTTTGCCTAAACGAAAAAAGGTATTAGCAAAACTGCTAATACCTTTTATCCAAATCTTAAAAGATTTCTTAGTAAAGACCAAATTTACCTTCAGTACTTGTTCTGTAAAGTACTCGCATGTTATCATCTTTATCATAGAATACTTTAAATACAGCATCACTTCCTTTAAGGTCATTTAATGCCTCTTCAATATCCATTGGTTTATAAGAAACCAATCGTACAGGCACGATTTCGTTTTCAAATTTATCCAACTCATTTGCGATTGCATCTTCCACTTCTACCGCTTCAACTTCAGTCAATTTTGTTGCTTTGTGTCCAGTGATTTTATCATGATGTCTTCTTAGAACTTTAGATACTCTGTCTACTGCAATATCAACCGCAGAATACAAATCTTTATCTTTTTGTTTTACAACAATTGTATCTAAATGTGCTACATTTAACGTGAACTCAAAAACAAATACAGGTTTACTATTTCTCTCTTCTTTACTGATGATTGAATTTACTGAAATAATATCTAAATTATATTTTTTAAAAATATCTACTGAGCTATTTACATAATCTTTGATAGCATCTGTTAGTTCTATGTGTCTTCCTACAATACTTGTATTCATAACATACTCCTTCTTCTTTATATTTATTCTTAATTCTAACATATGTATTATAAATTTATGGGCAGATTATAGGGTTTTAGTCTATTATTTTTATAAGTTAGTTTTTTTGAGAAAAAAGAAGTTCAAAACGACATAAAAGCAGATTTGCTTTTATGTTTGCTCACATTAAACCAGAATCTCTCGATTCCCTTTTATATTGGCTTCAGAAAGGATCCCTGTTTTCTCAAGCTGTTCCACAATCGTGGCAGCTCGGTTGTATCCAATTCGCAACTTTCTTTGAAGGTAACTGATAGAGCTTTTTTGATCCATAATCACAATCTGTTTTGCCTCTTCATAGAGTTCATCCAACTCTCCCATATCACCTTCAAATTCACCAGCAAGCGCTGATTCTTCTTTTTGTTTGACAAATTGCATATCATACTCAACTTCGCGTTGGTCTTTTAAGAACTCTACGACTTTTTCAATCTCAATTTCTGTGCTCCAAGGAGCATGTACACGTACGAGTCCTGACATACCAGGAGGGGTAAAAAGCATATCTCCACGACCAAGCAATGATTCAGCGCCCATAGAGTCTAAAATGATTTTAGAATCGACTTTTTGCCCTACTTTATACGAAACACGACTTGGTAAGTTTGCTTTAATCAGACCCGTTACAACATCCACAGATGGTCGTTGCGTTGCAACGATTAGGTGAATACCACTTGCTCGTGCCATTTGTGCAAGCCTAGCAATAGAAAGCTCAACCTCTTTACCACTGGTCATCATCAAGTCTGCCAACTCATCAATAATCACAACAATATAAGGGAATGGTTCATACCCATTTTTTTTTGCTTTTTCATTATAGTTTTCGATGTTTTTTGTTTTTGTTTGAGACATCAACGTGTATCGTCTCTCCATTTCAGAAACCATGTTTGATAACGCATTTATGGCTTCAGTAGGTTTTGTAATAACAGGCGTTAAAAGATGTGGGATATCATTGTACATTGAAAATTCCAACATCTTAGGATCAATCATAATCAGTTTTAAATTATCCGGAGAATTCTTATATAAAAGTGATAAAATCATTGAGTTTAACCCCACAGACTTTCCACTTCCAGTTGTCCCTGCAATCAATAAATGAGGTAATCTCTTAAGATCCGTAATAAAGGGTTTACCCACAATATCTTTTCCTAAAATCATCGTTAAAGGTGATTTTGCATTTTGAAAAATTTCACTCTCTAAAAGCTCTTTGATATAGATAACTTGTGGGTCATCATTAGGAACTTCAATTCCCACCACATCTTTACCAGGAATGGGTGCTTGAATACGTATGGTTTGCGCTTTTAAAGCCATGGCCAAGTCATCTTGCAAGTTTAAAATTTTAGAGACTTTAACATTGGGAGCTGGTTTAAACTCAAATGTTGTTACAATAGGTCCTGTATAGGTTCGTACCACATCCCCTTCAATTTTAAACATCATCAGTTTTTCAAGTAAATCAGCAATCTTATTATCAATAAAAGCTTCGTTTACTTTTGTTTTTGACTCTTTAGGTGCTTCTTGAAAAAACTCTGTGGGAGGCAGTTTAAAATCTTTTGGTTTTTCCCCTTCACCCAGTTCAATTTCATCCAATAATTTTTTATTCTCTTCAAGTTCATCTACAATGAGTGCATGAGGTGTCTCTTCTTTAGCCAGAAGTGTTGTTTCATCAACCAGTTCAGCCTCTTCAAACTCAACCGTATTTTTACTATTTGTTTCAGTTTTTTTGAATTCAATATCAGCTTCATTATCCTCTTCAATTGATATTTCAGCGGTGTCTCCGACTTCTTTAACGGTCACTTTCTCTTTTTTATGTTCTTTGGCTGGTGCTTCTTTTTTTTTCATAAAACCATTTTGCACGCTTGTTTTCTCTTTGGGTTTATAAGTAATCAGATTTTTCAAATTTGAGCTGAGTTCTTCTCTTTTATGTTCTAAAAAAACCGTCAAAAAAATGGCCAAACCAATGATCATAAAAATCCATAACCCCGCATCTCCAATAAAAGGGCTTAACTCTTTTACGATACTGTTTCCAATAATACCTGCTGTTGAGTCTTTTAAAATCAAAGCTTGGAAAATAATCAAAGAGACAAAAGCAGTCACAAGGGTTAACAAACGAAGCGTTAAATCTAAACCATCCGTTTTTGAAAAATTGAGTTTGTAAATCACATAAACAAAAATAAAAAGATAAATATATGCCAAGTATCCTAAGTAGCTGTGTGAAGTATGAGCAAACACATAACCTATTTTTCCAACACTGGCTTTGTCCAACGCAAAAATTGCAAACTCTAAATAAACAATGATAAAAGCAATGATCAATGAAATAATTTTATTCAATCTGTATAATCCTCTATTTTAATAACTTGGCAATTCGACCTTGCAGTTTCAACCAAACTCGATGTTCCATCAAAGGGAAACCTGCCCACTGCTTTTTAGGCTCACTAATGGTTTTTGTTACCCCACCTCGTGCAGCAATCGTTGTAAATGGAGCAATTTCTAAATGCCCTGCTGTGGCACTTTGTCCACCCATAATAACATATTCGTGCAGTGTTGTAGAACCAGACAAGCCTACTTGTCCTGTTAGAATACATCCATCTTTTAAAATACAGTTATGTGCAATATGCACCAAGTTATCAATTCTTACACCATTTCCAATGATGGTTGAATTAAACGCCGCTCTGTCAATAGAAGTGTTTGAACCTAACTCAACATCATTTCCAATGACCACATTTCCATTTTGATAAATTTTTATATATTTACCCTCTTTTGTGTGAGCAAATCCAAACCCATCTGAACCTATCACAGTCCCTGCATGAATGATACAATCATTTCCAATAGTGCAATCTCGGTATACGGTTACATTTGGGTAAATAAGTGTATTATCACCAATGTGAACATTATCAGCAATGTACGCTCCTGACATAATCGTACAGTTCTTTCCAATCACACTGTCTTTACCCACATAAACATGTGGCATGATAGTTGTATTTTCACCAATTTCTGGCTCTTTACCTTCTGTTTCAACCACATTGGGTGCAAAAAGTTTTGAAGCATACGCCAGTTTTAAGTACGGTTCTGGTGTAATCAGTGCAATGCAGTTTTTAGGAACCAAGTGTGCTAACTCTTGTGTTACAAGAACAGCTCCTGCATTGGTTTTTTCTAATTCATGAGTATATTTTTTATTCTCTAAAAAGCTAATTTGAGAAGATGTTGCATCTTGAAGTGTGTTTAATCCTGTGATTTCAATATCTGAAGTGTGTTGAGACTCAATATTTAAATAGTTTATGAATTCTTGAAGTGTCAATGAGTATCCTTATAAAAAAAATGGCCTTTATATGGCAGTATTCTACCAAATAAAGGCCTTTAAAAGCAATTAAAACGGTTTTGTGTCAATTAAACCTATCGCTCCATTGCAACCACGCCACTTCGAACAATCTCGAGTGGTTGGAACTTTTGCATAACCGTGATAAAATTAGCAACTCTACTTGGAGAATCTGTTGCTGATACAAAAATAGCATCTTCAGTTACGTTTTGAATGGATCCATGATATGCCCGTGCAATGACATCGATATTACTGATATCTTGGTCAATTGGGAACTTAATCAATACCGTATCTTTCTCAATCATATTTTGATGTTCATTTACTTTTAAAACAGGAATAAGTTTATTTAACTGCTTTACAATTTGATCAATAATTCGTCTGTCCCCATTCGTTACAATGGTAATTCTTGAATATTCACTTTGAGGAATAGGAGCCACGGTTAAAGAGTCAATATTGTACCCTCGTGCAGAAAAAAGCCCTACAATTCGTGAGAGCACATTATCCTCATTTAATACAATAACCGAAACAACCCTTCTGATCTCTTCACTGTCATAATAGTGGTTAAAATTATTCATTACTCATCTCCTAAAAGTGTCATTTCATTTAATGCATGTCCGTTTGGAACCATTGGTAAAACATTTTCTAATCTGTCAACAATAACTTCAATCATACACACTTTTTTGCTCTCAACAGCATCTTTAAGTGCAATTTTAAAGTCCTCTTTTGTATGTACTTTGTACCCTCTTCCACCAAATGCTTCAACCAATTTTGTGAAGTCTGGTTGGATTGATAAATCAGTTTCCGACAATCGGTTTTCATAAAACAGCGTTTGCCACTGTCGTACCATTCCAAGGTAGTTATTATTTAATACGATGTTAATAACCGGTAACTCATACTCTGTACACGTTAGTAACTCTTGAATGTTCATTAAAATTGAACCATCTCCTGTGAAGTTAACACTGACTTTATCTTTCATACCTCGCGCAACACCCATGGCTGCAGGAAGTCCAAATCCCATTGTTCCTAATCCACCACTGGTGATAAACTGTCTTGGATATGAAAAGGGATAGAATTGTGCTGCCCACATTTGGTGCTGTCCAACGTCTGTTGAAACAACTGCTCTGTTTCCTAAGATGTGACCAACCTCTTCAATAACCCATTGAGGTTTAATCGCTCCATCTTCACTCTCGTTGTATCTTAAAGGCTCTTTTTGTTGATACTCTGTAAGCTCTTTGACCCATGATGTATAATCAATGAGTTCAATCTCTTTAAGCGCTTCTAACATGCTCTCTAATACATTTTTCAAATCCCCTACAATGGGGAAATCTGGTTTAACCAATTTATCAATGGATGCTGGGTCAATGTCAATATGAATAACCTGTGCACCTTTAGCAAACTCATCTAATCGTCCTGTTACCCTGTCATCAAATCGTGCACCCAACGAGATTAAAAGGTCTGTTTCATATGCTGCCATATTTGCTGCATACTCTCCGTGCATTCCCAACATTCCAAAAAGAAGGGGATTATCATGCCCCATTACACCTCGTGCCATCAATGTCTCAACAGCTGGAATGTTGCATCGTTTAGCCAACTCTCTGATTTCATGGGCACAGTTTGATAAAACAGCCCCTCCACCAATATAAATCAATGGTTTTTTAGACTTTTTAAGAGCATCCAATGCTTTTTTAAGCTGTTTTTTGTTCCCTTTCGTTGTTGGTTTATACGTTGGTAAATAGACCTCTTTTGGGTATACAAAATCTGCTTCATTAATCGTTGCATCTTTTGGAATATCAATGTGTACTGGACCTGGTCGTCCTGTACTTGCAATATGAAATGCCTCTTTAAAAACTCTTGGTAAATCCTTAACATCTTTTACTAAATAGTTATGTTTTGTACATGGTCGTGAAATACCTACAGCGTCAATCTCTTGGAAACCATCGGTACCAATAATTTGTGTTGGTACTTGTCCTGAGATAACAACCATTGGAATTGAGTCCATGTATGCTGTTGCTAAACCTGTAACTGCATTTGTAAAACCTGGACCACTTGTTACTATTGCAACTCCAACTTTTCCTGTAGCTCGTGCATATCCATCTGCAGCGTGGATTGCTGCTTGCTCATGTCGTGTTAAAATATGTTGAAAATGGTTTTGTTTATAGATTTCATCGTAGACATTCATTATAGCGCCACCTGGGTAACCAAAGACGACTTCCGTACCCTCTTTATGTAAAGATTCGATCACAATTTTTGCGCCTGTCATTTTCATAATAATATCTCCGTAATTAAAATAGATTGCATTTTACAAAAATGTAAATTAATTCATCTTTAATATAAGAAAATTAAATAGTTTGTTTTATATTTGTTTTATTCTTATTTAAATATAATCATTAAGAAACATTTCATTCAAGGGGTTTTTAGATGGATGTAAACAGCATCAATGGTCAAAACAGTGTCAACAACAATTTAGGCCCACTCTCTCAACAATCTTCAACGGGTGTACAATCCAATCAAGCCATTAGAGAAAATGAAAAAGATGCTACAAATGTCTTAATCAATGACATCGATAAAGGAAACCGAAACGCTTTTTCCTATGCATTAACCAGTCTGAATGAAGGCATTGCAACCACTAAAATCACACAACAAGCATTGGATAAACAAAACAGTGATTTAAAACAAATTGCATCACGCCTTGAAACCATCAAAGATAACAAAACCTCACAAGAAGAGAAAATACAACTCAAAGATGAAATTCAATCTCTGCTTCAATCGTTTGATCAAACAGCAAATCAAACACGATTTAATAATAAATCTCTTCTCAATCAAGAAGATGAATACATCAATATTGTAACCAGTAATGCAAGCTTCTCTATCGAACTTCCCAATACAGCGAATATTTCAAAAGAGATTGTAAGTGCCTTTAATAACAATGACATTACAAATGAGTTTGGGAATGAAGTTTTTGCTACGTCATTAAGCCAAAACAGCCAACGTCTTACCAATGCCTCAAAAGAGATACAAAATATTGAAAAAAACATCGAGACTGTTGCAAGAGATGCCATTGAAGAGCAACTGCAAGCTGTTAACAACTATGCCAGCACCAATGATATCAACTTTGGAAAAGAGAGTGCAGATTTCACCAAAACAAATGTCGTAGCTCAAATGGGATATTTGGTCTCTTCTCAAGCCAATATTGCACAAGAGCAAAGTGTGCGATTATTGTCGTAAACAATAATCGATCGCTACCCCCTCTCTTAAACCATCATCAAACACAATACTTTCGTTTTGCCCCAAAGCTTCAAACATGGTTTGAAAAATTAAAATTCCCACTTCAATAAACTCAACTCGTCCTTTTCCTACAAGTTCAGTAAGCTCCTCAAAAGGTTTATTTTTAAACATTGTTAATACATCTTTTAAATCATCACGATTGACAATCGTGCCATTGACTAAATCTCGGTCATAAGCATAGGCATCAAGACCTAATTTCACTGCAGCAACTGTTGTGGGAGTGCCTGCCGTTGAGATAAAAGTAAACTCCCCTAAATTCTCTTTTGTTTGTTGTAAATAGTTTACAATACTCTTCTTTTGTTCATTTAATTCTTCTTTAACCGCTTCGATGGAGGTATATTTTTGTGTTAAAGTTACGATACCAAAAGAAAAACTTTGTGCATGCACCTTACCATGATTATAGATAATCACTTCTGTAGATCCCCCACCAATATCTAAAACAATAAACTTTTCACTCTTTAAGCCCTCTCTTTTAAGCGCATACTCTATGGCTAAAAGGGTCAAACGCGCCTCTTCATTTGCTTCAATGATTTTGAAGTTTATACTCGTTTGTTCTCGGAAGTTCTTAAGTACTTCTTGATTATTACTAGCATATCTCATAGCAGCAGTCGTAACCGCAATGGCATCTTTTGGGTGAAAGTCAAGTTGTTTTGAAGCCGTTTTAATGGCATTGATCACACGTTCTTGTGCTTCTGGTGAGATTTTTCCCGTATCCACTAAGCCATCAGCCATACCAACAACTTCATGATAATCATTGAGAATTTTGTTGTTTGAGAAATCGTAGTTTACGACACGAAATGAATTGGATCCTAAATCAATGGCAGTGACAAAATCAGACATGTGAATTATGGATGTCTGATTTTTACTTTTGAATTGAGCAGATATCCAATGATTACCATCGAAATAAGCACAGCATATTCATGCACAAAACCTGTTAACCAAATGATATAAACCACCCACAGTAAGATTGCTCCTAAAGGCGTAGGCACACCTGTAAAATATTGTTCTACTTCACCGACATCAGCATTGATATTAAACTGAATCAATCGTCGAAGACCAGAGATGATATAATAGATAAATACAAAAATAATAAAAACAGTATTGAGTTCTAACTCTTTGCCATCAATAACTGCAAAGTAGATGAAAAGAGAGGGAACAATCACAAATGAAAGAAAATCTGCATAAGAATCAAGTTGAACTCCAAACTGAGTAGAGAGGTTATATTTACGTGCGAGTTTACCGTCCATGATATCAAATGCTCCGCCCAACCAAGCAAACAACGCCGCTCCGAAAAATTCGCCATGCGTTAAAAAATACAGTGCAAAAATACCTGAAGCAATATTTGAAAACGTAGCTAAATTCGCTAAATTGAAATGACTCTCTTTATTAAACAAAAATCCCATTGAGTTCCTTTAATCCATTTTGCGAAATTATATCCAAAATATCTTGAATTTAAAAGCTCATTTTGCGACTTTTCATTTTCATTTGGCTTTAAATATTTTTAAGGTATACTCGCGGTTTAGACTCAAAGGGTTATAGTTGATAAACATTAAAGAGACATTGATTGGTTCAAGCTTTAAAAATAATATTTTATCTCCGATAGTATTATGTTTTGTATTGATTCCTGAAGCCGTACTTTTTTCAATTATTGCTGGGGTTTCCCCATTAATTGGTATTTATACTGTAATTATCTTAAGTTTGATCACTGCAATCTTGGGTGGAAAAGCGGGGCTTATTTCAGGTCCAAGTGCAGCCATTGCTATCATTATTGCGGCACTGAGTTATAAAATCAAAGAGAGTATTCCAGACCCTTTTTTATATAAACTTTTACACAACCAAGAACTCTCCACTTATATTTTTCAACACATTTTAGTCGCAACCATTTTTGCAGGATTATTTCAACTTCTTATTGGTATTTTTAAATTAGGTAAATATATTCGGCTTGTACCTCAATACATGATATTTGGTTTTGTAAATGGTTTGGCCATTCTAATCATCACAACTCAATTATATCTGCTTAAAGGAGAAAGTTACACATTTTACGCACTCTTTGCAGGAACCATTTTTATCCTTTACTACTTCTCAAAATACTCAAAATATATTCCTGTAACACTGATTGCGCTTGTTATCATCAGTTCAATCAGTTACTTTTTTAATTTGGACACAAAAAAAGTGGGCGATATTGTCAATTTAAGTGTTGCCTTGCCACACTTCTACGTTCCTACCGTTCACCTTTCTAAAGAGACGCTGCTTATCATTGTACCGTACTCTTTACTCATTGCTGTTGTAGGGCTTTTACAATCACTTATTACCTTGTGTATGCTTGATGAGATGAGTCAAAAAAGAAGCCGAGACAATCAAGAGTGTATTGCACAAGGTGCAGGTAACATGGCATGCGGTTTTTTTGGTGCCATGGCAGGATCAGTCATGCTCAGCCAATCAATGATTAATTTTAAAAATGGTGCACAAGGTCGACTCTCAACCTTGCTTGTAAGTTTGATATTAATAAGTTTTATTCTCTATTTCTCTGCGTATGTTATGTACGTTCCATTGGCTGTTTTATTGGGAATTTTATTTATGGTCGCTTTAAATATTTTACAATGGCAAAACATGCATCGTATCAAATACATGAGCAAGTTAGAAAAATTTCTTTTAATTGCAATCACCCTTATTACGATTTTAACAGAGTTGCATATCGCTTTTTTAGTCTGTACCTTTACGGTTTTTATTTTCTATACCATGAGAAACCTGCACATCAGCGTTAAAGAGGATTTGAAAGAGTACCGTATTAAAACCTATGAGTTTAAAGGAGCCATTTGTTTTAACAATATTGATGAGTTTAAATCCCTGCTTTGCATTGAAAATGACCCGACTTATGTGATACTTGACTTTAAAAATGCCCGGATTGTTGACCAAGAAGCACTCGATGCACTTGATCAAATTGCCTTAGAATACAAAAAGAAAAAAGCACAATTGCGTATTCGATACTTAAGCCCAGATTGTAAACAAAACCTTACAACAGCAAAAGCCTATTGTGAATATAATGAAGATGAACCTCAATACAAAGTGGCGCTGGATCTTTAAAGTACCGCTGCTAAACTCAAAGTACTTATAAGCAACACAACCACACCCCATCGATACATCATCTGTTTAACCATAGAACTGTTTTTTTTCATATACACCGGACAAAAGAAAAAGCCCAAAAGCAGTAAAACAGCACTGATAAACTTAGCAAAAAGCAACCCACTCCAAGCAGTGTTAAAAAACAATACACCGCCACTTATAATCAAACAAACAGAGAGTAAAAGCATCGGATATTTGACATTTTTATAAAAAATTTCACGTCGTTTTTTTTCAATAAAAAGTCGTATGTATGCACGGTCAATTACGATATACAAAGTAAAAAGTACCGCACAAATAAGATGTATATTTTTCATAAATAAAATCATAAATTATTATAGTCTAAAAAACTATAATACTAATTTATAAAGCTAAAGTATTTTTTAAGAACATATGTTAAAATTAAGAAAAGTCTATGAAAGGAGAGCAACTTATATGTGGGTCAATAGATATGCATCATCCAGTGTCATTTATGCAAAACTGGCAGAAAAGTATGCTCAACTGGATAAAATAGACAATCAAGAACGTACAGGCAACTTCAATAAAGTCGACAGAGTTGAACTCTCAACGGCACCTGCACAATATGACGAACAAGATTATCATCGAGTTTTAAATAAATTTCAACAAAAAGACAACGAAACTCGTGCACACGAACAAGCACATGCAGCCAATGGGCCAACAGCTTCAGGAATTGTCTACAACTACCAAATGGGACCTGATGGAAA
Organism: Candidatus Marinarcus aquaticus; assembly: GCF_004116335.1. NCBI lineage: Bacteria > Pseudomonadati > Campylobacterota > Epsilonproteobacteria > Campylobacterales > Arcobacteraceae > Candidatus Marinarcus > Candidatus Marinarcus aquaticus. Next base: position 266,816 of record NZ_PDKN01000002.1, on the reverse strand, counting down.
ACTGTATGCCGTAGGTGGTCATGTACGCATGGACACTTCTATGCCTAAAGACCCCCAAGCAGCCAGTTATAAGTTGGGGCAACTTCAACGAGCTGCCAGTTCCCCCAATGAACTCAGTGGTGCTGATGCACAAATTGCCCGTACTGCAAACTTAAATAAGATGTTATTACACTCTTTAGGAGAATCCAATGCAAGTTAATTCAAATATCAGTTCATTAACCGCCATGAAAAATGAGGAGTTAAGACTCAACGAATCAGCGCAAGTCATAGCAGAAGTAGCAAACAGTGTGGGTGATCCACAAAACCAAGAGGTCACTCAAGATTTAGTTGATGCCATTGTTGAGCAAATACCTACTGTTATAGCCTATGAAGCAAATGCTAAAGCAATTGACACCATCAATGCCGTTACGGCTCGACTTTTAGATATTAAGGCATAAGATGGATAAAATCAAAGTGGTTTGTCCCTCTTGTAACAGTGTGAACTTTATTCCTAAAAAAGAGCACTATGCAAAAGCCAATTGTGGAAAATGCAAAGCTTCACTGCTTGAAACAAGCCCCATTGAACTTACAGCAACAACATTTGATACACATGTGGTCAACAGTGATATCCCTGTGATTGTTGATTTTTGGGCTTCATGGTGTGGTCCATGTAAAATGATGGCACCTGTGTTTGAAAAAACGGCAGGTGCATTCCCTTTACAAGCGCGATTTGCGAAAGTCAATACCGAAAAAGAACAAAATCTTTCAAGTATATATGGTATTCGTTCTATTCCCACATTGATTGTTTTTAAAAATGGGAAAGAAGTAGAGCGTATTTCAGGTGCAATGGATGAACAAAATCTACGAAACCTTGTTCAGCGCTTCATCTAATTTTGTAAGCTCTTTCTCATTATAGACTTTAATTCCATTCTCTAAAAGCAGTCTTACCGCAACCCCACTTTGTTCAATGAGTGTGCCATCAAACGCTCCATTATAAATAAGATTATTCCCACACGAAGGTGATTTTGACTTCATTAAAGCCACTGTAATATTCTCTTGCAAACAAAGGGTTAAGAGTTTTTGTGCCCCTTTCTCAAAAGCATCGGTGACATCTTCATTATCAATAGTTTTTACTTTGATGGGATCAAAAGATTTGATTTCAGCTTTGGCTCTTGGAGTAGAAAGCCCTCCTTCAACTTCAGGACAAAAAGCAATCACTTCACATTTGGAGAGGATTTTGTCAAACAATTCTGAATGAATCTGATTGTTCCACCCATCATATTTAACATTTTGTCCTAAAAGACATGCAGAGACTAAAAGTTTCATTCTACGTCGTCTAAAAACTCTTTTTGAAAGAAAGTGGAAGTTTGCACGTTATTAAAAGCAGCCTTCATCGAAATAAACATCTGAGGGTTCTCCTCCTCCATCTGAGCCAAGAGTTTTTTCGTTGCTTCTCTGGCGTGAGGCATTTTTATATCAAATCGCATTGCAGGACACGCTTCATCTCCAATGACATTCAATTCATTGCTTTGAGCGAATGCTCGCAGTTGTCGTTCTCTACAAAAAATCAATGGTCGAATTACAGTTAAACCATTTTCTGCTTTATATTGAGGAGGCATTGAACGAAGTGCGCCATTGTACAAAAAGTTCATAAAAAATGATTCCATGGCATCATCTAGATGATGTCCTAAGGCCAATTTATTGTACCCTTGTTCCAGTGCGGTACTGTAAAGATACCCTCTTCTCATTCGAGAGAAAAACGAACAAAACGATGAATTTTTTCTGATTTTTTCACCCGCAAGTTCAAAAATTTCAGTATCTATAATCTCATGTTCAATAGCATGCTCTTTACAATGATCAGCTAAAAATTGTACTTGCTCACCCATTCCATACGTAACCGTTACGGCTTTAAACTCAAAGTTATAGGGTGCTACTTTTTTCAGATGATTCAGCGCATGTATAAGTGTCGTAGAGTCTTTTCCACCACTGAAACCAACAAGAACGCGGTCTCCCTCTTTGATCAATCCATACTCTGCATTTGTTTTTCCAACCAGTTTCGAAATTTTTTTACTTAATTCAATCAATGCTCTTTGTCCTAAAATTTTTTTGCGATTATATCAAAAACTGTTCAAAAAACAAAATAGGTTTAATGAAGTACCACTTCAAAACTGATAATACCTTCATCTTCTAAAAGTTTAATACCTACTCTTTCATATAAAAATTCAAAACTATGAGCCAACTCTTCAAACACTTTTACACTCACCCAAGCATCAGGATAAAGCTCCCTCATATTATGCAAGTGCGTATTCATTTGTTGCCATGTTTTAAAGAAAAATGACTTTTCCAGTTCAACCGCATTGTGGTCATTTAATGCTTCAATATTTAAATTTAATCCTTGCACATATCCAATCAAATATGCTGCATTTTTTACAAGTGCTTCTATTTGCAGATTTAAAGATTTTGTGAGTTTATCAATATCTTTATTGGTTCGAAATGCCAATATCTCATTGCGTGCATTTTCACGAAGATGGTGAATGTTTTCTATCAATGAATTAAAAAGAATTGAAGGAATATCTGAATGAACAGCACTCTCCGAAGAGATATAGTTACAAATGTATTCACTCCAACAAATCATGGCCAAAGGATACGTAATTTTTCGTTTTCCATAATAATCATGAGAACGCATCTCTTGGGGGAAGGCATCAATTTTTTTATTGTTATCATGAATATGCACCATTTCATGATGAAAAATATGTATGGCATCTTCATATAAAACCAAAGATTCACCGTCGTGTTTGTGATTGAGACATCGAACAAAATCGTTGCGCAATACCAACACCATCTCAAAATCATTGCTGTGAGGCAGAATGACCACCTTGGCATACGAGCGATTTTTACTCAAATAGGTTCCTTGAAAATCCTTATTAAGTTCGTTGGTCAAACGCTTAACTTCATTATCCAAATCAGTGGTCACAATAATCTTAGATAAGCGTCGTAAATCCAAATTAAAATAACTTTTAATGAGCTTTTGAATATTCTCTAAAATGATTAAAGACTCAACCTCCGTTAAACCATCGACATGTACATCAATATTTGCTAACACAAATGTCCTTTTTGCTGCTCTGTTTTTATTCCATATTTATGTGAAAGACTATAGTATCGTTGTTCTTTGAAATAGTTTCTTAATTCAACTCTTCCGTCCAAATTTACTGGCTTTATGAGCAGACTCATATAAATTTCTTCTATGGGTTCAATGTTTGAAGTAGACAAAACTCTATCATAAACTTTAAGTTCAATCCCAGCTTTTAAATCCTCTTCAATCAAATCTTCCTCTTTTTTAAAAAGAGTTGAGCGATGTTGAACACAAAACATTCGAAGCTTTTCATTATTTCCACAATAGATTGAAAACTCAATACCTACTACTCTGCAAGCAATCATTCGAGACAATAACGATTTAATATCATCTTTGTCACTGAACACCAGCAGTATACGATTTAGCTTTATATAACGTATCACACTTTTTTCTATTTGAAAATGTCTGAATTCATGCTCTTGATGAAATATTGTTTGATACGCCTGTTCATAAGAGCATGCCACTGCTTTTAACTCATCTTTAAAAAAAGGTGTCAGATAAATCAAGTCATCTAGGAGTGTTTGAGTTTTTTTAACTTCAGTGCTCTGTCTCTGTAAAGCGTTAACATGTGTAAAAAAACCAAAATAGTGCAAACACTCAAAGGACTCTTTGGGCAAGTAAAAGTCAATATGATTGAACATGTCATACAGCGTGTATTTACTCTCACACTCTAACGTTTTATTAACATACAAGTGCGAATTTAGACATCTTTTAGAGAAATATTCAATCTCTTCTTCATCCAAACTTTCAATACTCGCACTCATATACGTGGGATTAGTGTTAATCAAATCAACCGCTTCATAAACGTCATTAACACAGATACTCTCTATTTGTTTATTGTTATAAAGAATATTCTTATCTTTGATGTTCTTACTGTTGGTCAATCGCTGTAAAAACTTCTCATCATGGTACACATCCTTTTGTAAAAGCAATATAATGCTTCCCCAATAGTCCAAACAGTTTTTTAATGAACTGTTAAAAATGGTACGTATGGCCAACTCTTTATTGGATATGTCTGAAATATAAAAAACTTTTTTCATTCGTTTATTTTTTTGAATAACATAATCCACTGCGGTATGCTCTTTGATCATGCTATAGAGACAAAAAAAGCGTTTTGTTAAGCGTTGACTTTGAGTAAACAGTCTGTCAAGATGCGCTAAAAGAGAAGCGATGTGTCTATTTCCTTCAAGAATAACAGTATGTTCAAACATCAAAACAGAGACCAAAAGAGTGATGATGTCATTAAATGCAAAGCTCTCATCAATGATGATTTTATAGTGTTTTGAAACCACATTGAACTCAAACTCTTCACCATACACTTTTAAAGCATTTATAAAAAGATGTAATACATCAATAGCTAAACTGATCTCTTTGTCATTGGTGACCACATCTTTTTTCAAAGCAAACACAACCTCTTTTCGGTGATTTGCAATATTGACAATGAGTTCTTCTAACCAATCGATTTTTTGTTGAATATCAAGTTTTAAAGAAACCCCTTGTATTGTTTCAAATTCAATAGTTTGTTCGTTATTTTTAAGAGATTCATTCCCCTCATTATACTGTTGCAAAGCACTATTAAGCCATGTTCTGTTGTGAGCAACTCTGAAGTCCGTCACTGGTTCATTTTCGCATAAGAAGTGCTCTTCTTCTAGGTTCAATTCATCTGTTTGTAATGAGCGTAAAAACTGTTTTTTATACTCAACCCAATTATCTGAATCAACTTGCAAACGATACGCATGGGAGAGGAAACTGCACGAAGAGGTCAAATCATGTATGCGTTTGACTAAAAACCTTATTGCATTGGAAAAATCATCACGCAACAATACTGATGAATAGGTTATGACCTCTTTGCTTTGGTTTTGTATTGCAATTTTCAAAGACTCATTGATTCCTTCATACATCTCAAAACCTAAACGTTCGAGTTGTCTCTTTTGTTTGGCAAAACAGTAGATATATGCCAAGTCAAAAATATTGTGTGTGGCAATATGAACATCACAAAGTTCACAAAATTGTTCCTCAATCAGTCTTCTTGCCATTTTTTTAAACTGAGTGTCGGTATGTATTTTATTTTCAAATGTTGCTAAAGGCAATGGTTTTAATACACAAGAAGTATACTCTTTTTGTAAACTCCCTCCTTTAACCAAACGTATGATAATTTTTTCACCTTTTTTTTCATGACGTTTTTCCATCCATAAAATAAGATTTTCTAAGATCTCTAGAGCTACTTTTAAATAAGCTTGCAAAGTGATACCTGCTTTAAAATTTTTAAACTCCTCTTTATTGAGAAGTTGTTTAAAACTCTCAATAATAATAGGCAGTGTGGTAGACTCTTCCATCTCAATAAATACAAGCTTATTGCACCCATTAACTGTATATTTTTGTGCTTGTCTAAAAATAAGAGTTAATTTATGCACAATACGTTCAACACTGCCATCAAAATCGGTTAAGTCCATCATAGAATCAATACTGGAAATCTTAACAGAGATGGCTTTTACATAAGGGTTTCCCAACTCTCGTATGTAATTTTCTATGGCTCTTTGCGCCTCCAATTCATTCATTGTCAAGCCATGCATAAGATTAATCGTTGTTTTCACCTCTTGATAATCTTTGCGTTCTAAAAATTCATCAAGTTGAGATTCATATACCAACAGTTTTTTGACTTCATTTTTAATGTACTCTTGAAAAAAAGGGACAGAAACATCAGGAATATTTTTTGTGGAGTGTTGAAACAAAAACAGAAGTGCTTTTTGTGTTTTTGTAAAAAAATCAGCTATACCATACTTTTCAATTAAGTAATCAAGAACATGAGCAATACGTTTATTGCTTTTTGTTGCAAAAATAACTTCCAGTAACTCAATAAGAAATATCTTATCTTGGGGATACTTTTGAATACTATTCATGATGGAATAAAACTCTTGATCAAACTCCAAGTGGAGTCGATTGGCCTGATGTTGCCAAGATGAAGCCAAAGCAATTGTTTCGTTAATGAGTTCATCATCATAATGCATGAAAAATCCTTGCACAGTTTTAAAAATAATGAACAACTATACTACACAAACATAGCATCAACATAGGTTTTAATAATTTTAGAAGAAATCTCTAAAAAGAGTTGAAAAATCAACTCTTTTTATCATTGAATATTGGGCAGATCTTTCGCTTTTAAATTAGGTCTTCTTGAAGCTTTTCCCGGAGGGTAATTGGTCTCTAAATAGGTCAAAATTGTATCTTCCTGTTTAGGGTCTAACTCCCACAGTCCTTGCGTTTTTTGCATCCAACGAATCATCGAAAGCCATGTATCTCTGTCACCTCGTTGCAAAATTATAAACTTTGCACTGTGGCAAACCGTACACGTGGCTTTCACCTCTTCCATTCCAGGAGCAACAATCAAACCGCTCTGTTTATCTATCTCTGCAGCTTGCACAGAGAAAACCAGACTTAAACTCAGAAGCCCTGCTTTTATAAATGTTGTCATGCTGGCTCCTTTTATACTACTTGCACGGCAATTCTGTGACAAGCGTTATTTAAGTATCCTCTTGGGTTCCAACCCGGTAAAATGGTTGGTTGTTTTTTACCTGTACTGTCAGTTGCTCGTGCCCAAACCTCATAATAACCTGTTTTAGGAAATTTCACACTCGCTTCCCATGTTTGCCACGCTAAACGATTAAGTGGTTTATTCAACTTTTTCACTTTTTTCCATGTGGCACCAAAATCAATAGATACTTCCATGTTGGTTACTTCAAGCTCCCCAGCCCACGCTTTACCGTTGAATGAAAACTTTTTATCTATGGAGTGTGTAACGCCAGATTTTGGATAAGTAATCAATGATTTTACAGGCATTGATTCAATGATACACATGTCTTCATTCGGCACTTTTGTTCCCGGAGCTACTGGGTTACAAGGTACTCGATATGATTGACCTGTCATTTTTGGTCCATCATGCACTTGATTTCGAATTACAATTTTTTTCAACCATTTACCTGAAACGGATGCAGGCCAACCAGCCATAACTAATCGTAACGGATATCCATTGTAATAAGGGATATCTTCTCCTTCATAAGCCCAAGCCAACAGTGACTCTTCTTGCAGTGCTTTACTTATAGGTGCCCCACGAGAAATAACCACTTTTTTAGGGTCTCCACTTAAGTGTGTATCGGCACCATAATATCCAATATAAACCGCATCGTCTTTAACGCCGCACGCTTGTAAGACATCTTTGAGTCTGACACCTGTCCATCGACCACAAGCAATCGCACCTGTTGTCCATTGGTTTCCTTTTGCTGGTGGGTTATACTCACTTCGACCATTACCTCCACACTCTAACTGTAAAGCATAAGTATAGTGTTTAAATTTTTTCTTTAATTCTTTTACAGTAAAGGTGGTTGGATTTTCACAACTTTCACCTGCAATTTCCAATGTCCAATTCTCAGCATCAATGGTCTCCATTTTTGGTGGGATACCATTATTTCTGATAAAAAAATGTTTTGCAGGGGTAAACTCATCATTTAATAAATGGGGAGGAGTCTCAGCATTCACTGGTCGATCATTGAGATAGACTAAACCATCTTTCCCAGGAATCGCAAAAGGTTTTTCACTGTTTGCTAATGCTGCAGGAATCAATCCATTGGGCATATTCGATGCAAAAGGGATATTTGAACCAACAACCGCTGCCATTGCCATTAAAGAACTCTTCTTTAAAAATCCTCTTCGTGATGACTCTTCATATTCACGTCCAAAAAGTTCTAAATCTGCTTTTTGTGCGTCAAGTTGGTATGCTTCATGAATTCCAATCTCTCTGTTTCTCTTGCTCATACTCATTCTCCTATATCAAGATTTAGTGTATATCTACACTATTCTACTATTATGTCACAAGATAATCACAAAGAGTGTAAAATTTATGTAAAAATTCATACTTTATGAATACATCACTTTTCTTCACTCTCTATGAAGTTTTTATATCTGACATTTTTGAAAGAAAACATTAAAAATTATCTGCTAATATTACAAGTATATTTAGGAGCATACTATGAGAAATTTTATCCCTTTTAAAGAATCAATCAACAAAATTGATGATGTAACTTTAACCCTATTTCCTACTAAAAAATCTTTTATTTCAGAGGCATTAAACTCCATCTTGGCAGAAGATATTATTGCTGTTGAGAATTCACCTGCATACCCTACTTCAGGGATGGATGGATATGCCATAAAAGCAACAGATCAGGAACTTAAACAATTGACTATTACCGATAAAAATCCAGCAGGAAGTGTGACCGACTCAATTGTAACAACAGGTACTTGTATCAAAACCTTTACAGGCTCGCTGATGCCTCAAGGAAGTGATACGCTTATACCTATTGAAAACGTCACAGTTAATGGAGATACTATTACCATAAATGAAAGTGTTCCTACTGGTTTTGCTGTACGTGAAATCGGAGAAAACTACCGAGAGAATGAAGTTTTAATCAAAAAAGGCACTAAAATTGGTTTTGCTCACATTGGAGTATTGGCTTCATTAAACATTCCACAAGTAAAAATCTATGCCAACCCAACAGTCGCAATTGCAAGCACAGGAAGTGAAGTATTGGATTTAGGAGAAGTTCAAAGCAACCAAGCTCAAATACGAAGTTCCAACCACTTAACCATTGAAGCTTTAGCGAAAAAAGCAGGCGCACATACCATTCAAATGGGTACAGTCAAAGATGACATTGATTCTATTACACAACTGCTTGAAGAGGGACTTTCCCAAGCCAATATTGTGGTTACAACAGGCGGTGTGAGTGTGGGTGATTATGATTTTGTTCAAGATGTCGTCAAAACCCGACTCAATGCAACCGTACTCTTTCATGGCGTGAGTATGAAACCAGGAATGCATGTCTTGGTTGCTATAAAAGAGGGAAAATTTATCATTGCACTGCCTGGTTTTGCCTACTCATCAACGGTATGTGCGATTATATATATGCTGCATACCATTTATAAATTCAGAAACGGTAAGGAAACTCTCAAAATTATGCAAGCAAAAATTCGTCATGACTTTCCTAAAAAAGCCAATAAAACCATTTTTTCAGCGTGTAATGTCAGCTATGAAAATGGTGAATATATGGTTGATTTTGAAGGCAAAAAGAGTGGTACGAGTGCGATTTTAACCAACATGCTGGGGAACACGGCATTGCTTATACAAGAAGAAAACAGCCAAGATATTCAAGCAGGACAAAGTGTCGATATTATTTTATTAGACCATTTATAAAAGAAGAAAAATGAATGTTCAAATCACGACATCAAAAGAAGATACCCTTAAATCTTAAGCAGTGGCTTGCTCTTTAAGCATCATAATAAAGTGATTAATTAACACCGTATCCAGATGATTTCGCATCTCTTTTTTCATCATAATGAGTGTTTCAAATGTACTTTTAGGGTCATTATAACTTCGATTGGTAGTAATGGCATCAAATACATCACACATCCCAATAATCTTAGCATAGATATGAATCTCTTTACTCTTTAAACCATCAGGATAGCCCGTACCATCAAGTTTCTCATGGTGAGAACGTACACCTGCTAAAATATTTTTATTTTTAATACCCAAAAGTTTTAAAATATTCCAACCGTGCACAGGATGTTCTTTGACTTTTTTAAACTCATCTTCGCTGAGTTTCCCCTCTTTGTATAAGATTGCTTCATCAATTTTACTTTTTCCAATATCGTGTAACAGTGCGGCAATACCAAGCTCTTCAAGTTGGTCTTTTCCCATACCTAAATGTCGCCCTAAACTTACAGCATACACACATACATTGAGTGAATGAGTATGTGTATAATAGTCATAAACCAAAACAGAAAGAAACGAAGAGCTTCCAAAATCTTTTGAAAGTACGGTTGAGACAAGCCCAGAAACGCTTGATTTAGCAACTTTATAGTTTGTCATGGATTCTGGGTTTTGAAAGAGTTTGTGTACATTTTCACTGATATGATTGTACAGTGGCAACATTTTTTGAGGCGCGATACCTTTATTCGAAAATGTTTTATAAAGCAAATCATAGTGTTGCTTTTCATCTTCGTGCACATATAAATCATACTCTTGTATCTCATTGTCGTAAAGTTCTTGAACAATGGGCATGTGCTTGTGCAGCATCAAGGTTGGTTTTTCGCCTTCATCTTTTTTATACAAATCAAACGTTAAAACAGAGTTCAGCGTAATCACAATTTTATCAATCAGATAATATTTATGTCCTACTTCAGTCACAGACATCCTTCTTCCTTTGAGGGGTTACATCTGTTTTATTATAACAACAATAGAATTAATTATCACCAAATTGTCATATTGAAGTATAAAAGATTGTTATTTTTAAAACAAAAAGAAACATTTTAAAGTAAGAGAAAAAATACTCTTACTTTGAACAACAACTTTGAGTGCTTATCTTTTTTTGGTCACTGCAACACAAAGAGGCTTCCTCTTTTGAATTTGTAGAACAACATGAGTCACTTGACGTACCAGAAGAGCAACAACCGCTGCTGTTTTGAGAGAATTTATCTTTCAGAAGGTGATAAACAATTAAAACAAGCATTAAAAGAGATGCAACCGAATAGATAATAGAACTGCTCTCATGTTCATGTGAGATATTAAGGATCTCTAAGTTGCCAAAGAACGTATCAAACCCATATCCAAAAATCAGTGCCATCACCGCAATCGTTATGGTATATACAAACAATGACGTACGCCCCAACATTTTATAAATCACACTCATGGTCACAGCACTTGTGGCTGGACCTGCCGTTAAAAATACAAACGCGGCACCTGCACTCATACCTTGAAGCATCAATGCTGCAGCAATAGGCAGTGAAGCCGTTGCACACGTATACAGGGGCATGGCCACAATTAAAATTACAAAATAGGTCAAGATTTCATTGTCAAAAAGCAGTTTAGCATACTCTTGAGGTAAAAAGGTGGTAAATGCTGCACCTAAAATAAGCCCTATTAACAATGATTTTGCCATATCTGAAAAGAGCGTGCCATAGCCATACTTTAAAGCTGCAACCAATGAGAAACTCTTTTTACCTTCACTGCCACAACAACTTGAAGCAGATGAACTGCATCCACAACTTGAATTCTCTTCTTCTTTTTGTATCGGAGCTTGAACACCAAAACCTGTGATACTGAACTCAGCAGATGCAGTAAAGCTTGGTGTGATTGTTTCCTCTTTTTTAGGTTTGTTCTCAATAAAGTTTTGTAAAAGCCCTACTACAATAGCAATGACAACGGAACTGGCGACTCTAAAAACAGTGAATACAAGTCCAAAAAAAGAGAACGTAGCCAAAATAGAATCCACTCCTGTAATGGGTGTAGAAATCAAAAAACTCTGCACAGCACCCTTACTCGCACCCTCTTTTTTCAACCCTTGTGCAAGTGGTATGACTGAACATGAACATACAGGCAATGGTATTCCAAAAAGTGTGGCTTTAATCACAGAAGTCGTTGAGTCTTTTCCCAAATGAGAAGCCACAAAATCATCGGGAATCAACTGTTTTAAAATCCCTGCAATTAAAAGTCCCACCATCACATAGATGCTCATAGCATCCAACAGTTTTAAAAAATTGTTTGCAAATTCAAATAAAAATTCCATATATTACTCTTCTAATAGGTTTTGCCCTATTTGTTTGTTGGGTTTTACGCCCATTTGTTTAAACTCTTCAACTTTTGAAACGACATTGCCTTTTCCACTGCTTAATCGGTTCATTGAAGTATCATACGCCTCTTGTGCTTTTTCAATGCTTTTACCCACGGTTTGGAAGCTCTCTAAAAACAGCACAAACTTGTCGTACAAGTTCCCTGCTTTTTCAGCAATTTTTTGGGCATTTTCATTTTGATACTCAAACTTCCAGATGTTTTCAATGGTTCTAAGCGTTACAAAGAGTGTAGAAGGTGAGACAATCATGATGTTGTTATCAAAAGCGGTTTTAAAAAGATTTCCATTTTGTGAGGCTGCCAGTAAAAATGCCCCTTCAATGGGGACAAACATCAACACAAAGTCTAAACTTCGCAATTCTTTGATATCTTCATATCGTTTGGCACTTAATCCTTTGATATGTGCCATAAATGATCTCTCTAGCTCTTTTTTAGCCTCTTCTTGTTCCTGTTTTGTTTCGGCATTTACATGTTGCACATAGGCATTGAGTGAGACTTTAGAGTCAATGATGATGTCTTTGTTCTCTGGCAAGTGTAAAATCACATCCGGACGAAGCCGTTTATTGTTATCATCCGTGTATGAGTTTTGTATGGTGTACTCTTTATCTTTTCGAAGACCACTTTGCTCTAAAATGCTCTCTAAAATCATCTCACCCCAATCTCCTTGGGTTTTATTCTCCCCTTTTAAGGCTTTGGTTAAATTAATGGCATCTTGAGAGATTTTTTGATTAAGTTCTTTTAAGTTCTTTATTTCTGTTAAGAGAGAACTTCTTTGTTTCGTCTCTTCATTATAAACTTCATTGACTCGTGTCGTAAATGAGTTTAACTGCTCTTTAAGAGGTTTTAACATCAAGTTAAGATTTTGATTCGATTTTTGTGTGTTTTCATGAAAGAGTTTATTCACCAAGTTTTCAAATTCACTTTGCATGCTCTCTTTTGACTCTTCAATCAAACGGCTCTTTTCATTGAAATGAGCTTGCTCATTTTGAAGCTTGTCATTGAGTGATTCAAGCTTTAAATTGGCTTCATTCTCTAGGTTTGATACAATGAGTTGGTGCCGTTGTTTTAATACTAAATAAACAACAACCGCACCTACAAGCAAACCGCCACAAAATATCGCTGTCTCTATCATACTTCTTCTTTCACATAATCACTTTGCAATGCCATGTCATTGAGTCGTTCACTGCTTGGCTCAAATCCTAACTCTTTAAGTCTCTCAACCAATGGTGGGTGAGAGTAATAAAAGAAGATATACAACGGATGAGAGAGTGGAAATGACTTGTTTTCATTAGCAAGCTTTAAAAGTGCAGTGACTAAGTCCTCTTTGGTTTGTAAGTTTGATCCAAACTCATCAGCAGCATATTCGTTGTGTCGACTGATACTTGAAATCAGTGGTATTAAGAAAAATGAGAAAATTGGAGAGAACATTAAAAACACCGTGATAATGGCATACGGTTCATTGTTGATATGAAGTCCTAAGAACATCTCTTCACTTAAGTTCCCAAATATTGCAAAGAATATGAACATCACAAATCCCATGATGCCAATGTTTTTAAGAATGTCTCCATTTTTAAAGTGCCCCAATTCATGTCCTAAAACAGCTAAAAGTTCATTGTGTGAAAGTTTTTCTACCAGTGTATCAAAAAGCACTACTCGTTTGGTGCTTCCCAAACCACCAAAATAGGCATTTAACCGGTTGTCTCGCTTACTGGCATCCACACTGAAGACTCCACTGCTTTTAAACCCAACTTGTGTGAGTAAGTTATTGATTTTACTCTCTAACTCTTTGTCTTTGAGTGGTTCAAACTTATCAAACATCTTATCTCTGATAACCGGATAGAGCATATTGATTAAAATAATCACCGCAAAAATAAATGCAAATCCCCAAATCCACCACATAGGTAAGTTTTCAATAATCACAGCAATCACAGCAATCACAGCAGATCCAAAGAGTAAAAACAGAACTCCTGTTTTAATCGTATCTTTGATGTACAGTGCTGGTGTCATGTTTGAAAAACCGTACTTTTTATCAAGTTTAAACGTCGAGTGCAAACTAAAAGGCAGCCCTAAGAGCCAATTGATAATGATAAACGCATCCACAAAGATAATCGCTTTTAACCACCCCTGCTCTACTTGAATGAGTGCATCTAAAGTTTGAAGTCCAAAGCCAATCCATGCAAAGAAAATCACAAACTCATAAAAAGCAGAGGCCATTGCTATTCGCTCTTTTTCTATAGAGTAGTTCCCAGCTTCCTCATACTTAGTTGAATCCAAAATAACAGCTGGTTGTATTTTGGCTTTTTGTACAAAACTGATTTGCATAAATGATGTGTACACCGTGAAGACAAAAAACAGACAATATCCTAAAATAAATAGTTCTAACACGTTTTCTAATCCTTTAAATTTTTTAAAAATTCTGTAAATGGTTTGACCACTTCTTCTTGTGAAGTGACGTAAATGACCTCATAGTTTTCATCAAACGACTCTTTGGTCCAATTGGAACTTCCAAACAGAACCGTTTGTCTATCAAACAAAGCCAACTTAGTATGCAGTTTTGCATCTTTGATACGCACTACCTTGATACCTTTGTCTTTTAAATACTCATACTCACTCTTGTCATCTTTTGTTTTTTGGGCATCTAAAAAAACTTTGACCTCTACCCCACTTTTATGTGCTTTAACCAAAGCTTTGGCAAAACGATTGAGTGAAAAGTTATACATTGCAATTTCTATGCTCTTATTGGCATTTTCTATTAAATGCTCAATGCGTTTCTCAGCCTTTTTAGCATCATTGGGTAAAAAGTAAAGTCTATCATCTGCATGTAAACAAAGAGTTAATAAAAGCGTTATAAGTGCCGCTTTTAAAGTTGTTTTAATTCTCATCAAAGACACTCAAAAGTTCTTGTGGGATACGTGTTGGTTTCATATCTTTTAAAAATACAACCGTTACAAGCATTTTAAACAGATGCTCTTCGCCTCTGTAGATGTTTTGCTCCATTATCAAAGAGGTATTTTTCATCTTCACTAAGCTTGTAGTTACTTCCAGTTCATCTGCAAACTTTGCAGGTTGGATATAGTCAGCTTCGATTTTTTTGACTACAAAGAACTCTGTGTCATTATGTGGGCTTAAACCTTTTGAGAAAAAAAGGTTACTTCTTGCACGTTCGCAAAAGTTTAAATAGTTTGAGTGATAGACGACGCCACCGCAATCTGTATCTTCATAATAGACTTGTATTTTCAAAAAAAACCTTTATTATATTTTTTCTTTTACTTTATTTACATAATTTACATATTGTGCATATAAATTTTCATTAAACTTTGTTATCTGATTATTAATTGTTTGATATGCCAACTTATTATCTTTATAGATGATAGTGGTAATTACATTTTTTTTCTTTTCATCAAACCATTCATTATCACCTAATTCTTGAGCTATTTCTTGAGTATAATAAAAAGGTCGATTATATTTTTGTTTAATCTCAATTAATTTAAAAATTCTATTTTCCTTAATAAATAATTCTACTTCAAGTTTTCCTCTTTCCCAGCATTGAATGATATTTACTTTTTTTAATTTATTATCCATATCAAATAGATATTCGATTAAACCACCTTCTGTACTTTCAGAAGAAATATCTTCCACTTTATAAAGTTTTAATTTCTGTTTCACATCAATAGAATTTGACAATAAATTTAATTTGATTAATACTAATGAAAAAAGAATTTTCTCTATAAATCTTCTTCTATTTTCAATCATGAAGTTAATTCCTTTATATACATTTGATTGTAACTAAATAAGCATAAATAGAGAATTAAAATGATAGTAGGTATTAATTATGAAAACCTCTTTAAAAGCTAAAGCTTTTCGCTTACACTTTCTTTTTCCGTAAAGAAAGTTAGCAAAGAACCTCCTCAACGGCTTCAGAGTTTGCTAAAGCAAATACCTTCAAATCAAAAAATATTTTATTCGTCTGCGGAACTCGTAAATCAATATCCATTTAGGTTATTGATTTACTCAAACAGTCCTCGACTTTCTCCACAAAATATTTTCCACATTTGCGCTCTTGCAGATGTTGAGTTTTTTCTTCCATTCGTTACTCTATGAAGTAATCTACTTTTTCTATGACAATATTATTTGGGCGATAGCTACTCGGAGAGTAAAGAAAGATACGCTTAGTTACCCGTAGGTTAATTTGATTTGGAAATTTTTTGTGGTATGGCAATGCCTAAAAACAGCGCTTTTGCGCTACTTATTCTCGCGTTGAGAAAAGTAGCAAAGCGTGACCTCCGAACGGAGGCACAAGAGAGATTCCAAAGCAAGGCTTTGGCATGTGTTATCCCATTGGATAAAGAATTTCTTTTTGTATAGCCTTAATTTTATCTAACGTTTCATCACTCAACGTAACATCAAGTGCAGCAAGTGAATCATCCAACTGCTCTAATTTACGTGCTCCAATAATTGTTGAAGCCACAAAATCATGCTGTTTTGACCAAGCAACCGCCAACGTTACAGGAGAAATCCCTAACTCTTTAGCCATCGCCATATATTTTGTCGTTGCCTCTTTTGTCTTCTCATTGACAAATCTATCTGCCATAGCTTGCACACGTTTACTGCTGTTTTGCATGTATAAAGAGAATCGTGCACCTTCAGGATAGAAGTTTCCATTATACTTTCCAGATAAAACCCCTCCTCCTATTGGAGAGTATGGTAACAATGAAATTTGCTCTTTTTTACACACCGTTGAAAGCTCATCTAAAAATCGTGGGTTTAAAAGAGAGAAGTTGTTTTGTATGGATTCAAACCGTGCTAGACCTTTGTGTTTAGAAGTCTCATTGGCTTTGGTTAATCCATATGCTGTGTCATTTGATGTTCCTAAGTATCTTACTTTTCCCTCTTTAACCAACTCATCAAACGCTTTTAAAGACTCCTCAATAGGCACAATGGTATCTGGCCAGTGCATTTGGTATAAATCCACATAGTCCGTATTCAGACGTCTCAGACTTCCTTCAATGGCTCTTTTAATGTGAAATGAGTCAATAGCAGTCAAACCGTGTCGAGTAGGAGGCACAAACCATCCTGAAGCAGCACCTGAGACTTTGGTTGCTAAAATCACAGAGTCTCTGGGTTTAGTTTTTAACCACTCCCCAACAATTTGTTCAGTAAGACCACCCAGTTTCGCTGTGGGTGGTACTGGGTAGATTTCAGCCGTGTCGTAAAAGTTGATCCCTTTTTCGTACGCTTTATTTAAAATCTCAAATGCTTCTTGTTTGCTTGTCGTCGTACCAAACGTCATCGTACCCAGACAAATATCCGTTACTCGTAGTCCTGTTCGTCCTATGTATTTATAATTCATTCAATTTACTCCATGATACATATCTCTTTTTTAAACATATGTTTTATTGTATTATAAGCTACTATTAACACAACTAAGCTTACAAACAAAATAAAAAAGTAAGAAATGTAACTGTAAAACGCCACTTTTGTCTGCTCGTACATGAGCATACTGGCCAATGCAATTGAAGCTAAAGGGAATGTAAATGCCCACCAAGAAATAAAAAACTTGATATTTAAAAAACTTTTATACATAAACAATAACAGCAGTGTGAAAAACAATCCCAAATTAAATAAAATGTATGCAAACATATCCAACTCATGCGTAAGTTTAAAGTATGAGAGCAGTCCAATTGAAGGGGGAGCAATCAAAATAAACAGCGTAGGCATAAACTTTTGTGCAAACTGTACATGAAAAATGATACGATTTAAAATAATCGCCAACATGATAATCCAAAAGAAAATACCAATAGAAAAGAAATAGAGCAACACAGCATCATCAACAAACCCTACCCCACCAATTGGCACAATCAAATTTCCTACAATAGGGATGAACCATGCAGGATTGGAATGTTGTATCTCTAAGCTTTTATTGATCCAAAAAGACAAAGTATAAAAAGTAAAAAAAGCATGTAACACAGCCCCAATGATAAATAAATCATACGACAATGCTTTTTGCATTGGGTGTACAATCATAGAGACCAAAATAAATGAAATTGAAATCGCGGCAAAAAAGTTAATACGAATAGGATGATTAAACTCTTGTTTGACTTGTGCGGTATATTTTATGATTTTAATGCCATACGTCAACAACACTGCAATAAATACAGCAACAGTTAAAAAAGATAAGCTTAGATCAAGAAGAGCACTAAAATGCAGTGTCTCATGCGCTTTTCTAAATACGAGCGTAAGCCCACTAAGCCCCATAACAATAGCAAACATCATTACTGGGAAAAATTGAAGACGGTTTGGAATTTTCTTTAAATTCTCTTGTTCCATATAGTATCCTTTATTGGATTTACCTTATAATACTTTATGGCAAAAACAAAAAAGATAGTTGATTTAAAACCGTACAATTTTTCATACGATGAAAACGGTCTGACATATAAACTTTTAACTCTCAAACGAGATAAAATGAACATAGAAATGGCTGTTTTTCAAGGAGAAAAATTTTTAAAAAATGATTTTAAACCATTTGCACAAATACCAAAAAGTTTAAAAAGTAAAATAAATCCTTTGTAGACGGAATAATAGTACTTTTTACTTTAAATTTTCTTTAGTTATTATATAAGTTCAACTTATATTAAAAACCGAACTTATCTTGGATTTTTGTGAAGTTATTTCGAAACATGGTATGCAAATAGGTACCAAAGACCGTTCCTTTTTGAAATGCCGCAACTTTTCCTAAAGCTTTGTTCCCTTTATACAAGGTATACTCCCCTTGTATGTTCTCATTTTTGGGTTTGGTATAGTGAAACGCGTGACCCGTGATACCCAAATCATTTTCATAGTATCCCATACGTACAAAACGATTGGAAAGGGTAAACTCTATATCAAGCAGACCCAACATCTTTTTTTCATCCACACATTTTGAGATAAACAACAATCCTGCACACTCTGCATAAATGGGCCTCTTCCTCTTTGCGTGAGCAATAATTGAGTTTTTAAACGCATTTGCATCTTTGATGCGCTCATATGCTTCCTTGGTCTCAATGTATCCTCCCGGTATGTACAGCACATCACAATCTTTTGGAACCTCTTCATTGTTTATACCATTTACAAGCGTGACCGTTTCAAACTGCTCTTTTAAAAACTCTAAGTTATCGTGATATAAAAATGAGAAGTTCTGATCATGTACAACCGCAAGATGTTGTTTGCTTTTTTCAATGGTTTCAAACGGATACTCTTGTATGTTGAGCTTCTTTATTTGACTCATTCTTTCTAATACCCCTAAATCAATATGTTCAAGCACCTCTTGTGAAAGCTCTTCTAGCTTCTCTTTTTCACTCTCTTTTAAATCCAATCCCAAATGAGTTGACTGCAGAGTTTCTAAGCCCTTTTTTATCCAACCCAATACAACAATATCTTTAAAATCTTGCTCCACACGGTTTTTAATGAGTTCAAAGTGTCCTTGAGAGCCCACATGATTAAAAACCACACCTTTAATAGTACAATCACTTCGGTACTCTTTAAGACCTTTTAAAACAGCACTAAGAGTGATATATGAACCACTGGCATCAAGCACTAACACCGTAGGCACTTTTAAGAGTTTAGATACATCATAAGCAGAACTTCCTTTATCCATCCCATCATAAAACCCCATCACTCCTTCTAAGATGGCATACTCTTTGTTGCTGTAATGTGCAAACATCCATTGAACTTGTTCCTCCTTCATGATACATGTATCTAAGTTGATACTGGGCGTACCACATACCTTTTCATGAAACTGTGGGTCAATAAAATCAGGACCTATTTTAAAAGGACGCACACTTTTTTTAAAGTGATACAACAAGGCTGTTGTTAATATGGTTTTACCTTGATTGGAAGCAATGGCTGAGATACATAATGCGTTAATGAGTGTTCCTTTTGTTTCTTTTTATGAGCAAATAGACAAAAAATGGTGCCCCTATAAAAGCTGTCACCACACCAATAGGCAGTGCAGAATCAGTGTTTAGATTGCGAGCAATCAAATCTGAAAAGACCAAGAAAATTCCGCCAAAGAAAAAGACAGGAATAAAAAGGTTATGTGCACTTCTTTTATAAATCAAACGAATAATATGAGGTATGACCAAACCTATAAAACCAATGGGCCCTACAAAACTGATACTCACTCCTACACTTAATGATACTACAATGAGCAGTATCAAGTTGGTTTTATGGACATTTAACCCTTTTAAAAAAGCGGTATCATTACAAATAAGAAGCAGTTTGATTTTGCTTTTGTATGCCAATATGATACTTAAGAAAACCAAACTCACTCCCATAGCAATAAATGCCATTGTAAATCCCACGGTATCTAAACTTCCTAAGGTGAAACGTACAATCGAGTAGTTCTCTTGTAGATTACTGACATAAAAGACCAACATCAATGCAGAAGCATAAAAATAAGATAAGGCAATACCAATAAGCAGTATGGAGTTCGTTGATACAGCAATGGAGCTTTTGTTG
The DNA here is from genome assembly GCF_004116335.1 of Candidatus Marinarcus aquaticus. Lineage (NCBI taxonomy): Bacteria > Pseudomonadati > Campylobacterota > Epsilonproteobacteria > Campylobacterales > Arcobacteraceae > Candidatus Marinarcus > Candidatus Marinarcus aquaticus. The sequence goes on along the minus strand of NZ_PDKN01000002.1, from coordinate 246,534 downwards.
ATTTGTTTGGCAATAAAATACAAAATAAATACGGTCAACAGTGAACCCAACATCGAAGAAAAAGTGATATAAAACACAGGAAAGAAGACAATAGAAATTGCAGTGAACAGTGTGGTACCACTTGCAATTCCTAAAGTGTATGGAGTGATGAGTTCATTTTTAAAAATGATTTGAAAAATCAAACCACTTAAAGCCAATATCCCACCTACAAAAAATGCTAATATCACCCGAGAGACACGCAAATCCCAAAAAACGACAGCCGTTGTTGAGTCAAAGTTAAAAAGCTCTTGATAGTTTAAATGGGTTTCACCCCAAAATGGGGCAATAACAAGTAACACCATACTGAGTGTATACAACCCTACTCTCATAAGTTCACCACCAAATGACTCTGAAGTTTAATAATGGTGTCATTGTAAAATCGTTTCAGATTCTCGTTGTTAAAAAATTCCTCATGCTCACCAAAAAATGCAATCTTACCCTCTTTTATGAACATGACTCTGTATTTAAGCGCATAGGCTAAATCTAAATTGTGGGTAATGATAACTTTTTGTGCCAACCACTCTGAGTTGAAAATATCAAACACCTCTTTTAATCGTGAAATATCCAAATTTGCAGTGAGTTCATCAAAAATTGTAATTTGGGCATTGTGTATGAGTGCTGAAGCCAAGAGTGTGAGCTGTTTCTCTCCTGAACTGAACTCTTTACAACATCGATGTTGTAACTTCTGCAATTTAAGCAGTTCTATCACCTTTTCAATTTTTGCAGGATTAACCTCATCAATAAAAGAGAGCTCTAAAAACTCTTGAAGTGTCATATAGTCGTCAAAAATCGAAAGTTTGGGTGGAATATAGTTTATCTTTAAAGCGCGTTGCAAACTGCTTAATTCATCGACTCTCTTTGAATCCAAGTAAACAGACTCATTGGGAATGAGTTGTGAGAGTACTTTAGCCAATGTAGACTTCCCTGCCCCATTTTGTCCTAAAATAATAAGGTTCTCCTCTTTGGGTAATACAAAAGAGAGTTCATGCAGTATGTTACTGGTGTACTGTTTTACTTCTAACATCTTCTAATATCGCTTTAAAATCTTTCATAAAGTTCTCTACTCTTTGACTTGGTATACCTGCATACAGTTTATGAATGGTGTATATGTTATTTTCTTTTGCTGCATGAATGGGCAAAGCTCTCCACGCATCTTTAATCTTCTCTTGCTCTTGCTCTTTGCCGTCTAAAAATGGTGCAAGCAATACAATAATGTCTGGATTGCTTCGTATAACTTTTTCTGTATTAATCACAGGTTGGGTTTTACTTTCAGATTGAAACGCATTTTGGTTTCCCGAAAGCTCTATCATATCATTAAAATAGATAAAGTTTCCTGCCACATAGATTTGATTACTCAAACTCTTCCGTGGACTGATCACAATGAGTATCTTCTTATTTTGTACAATACCCTTTAATGATTCAGTGGTTTGCGTGATACTTGAAACAATGCTTTGAGCCTTTTGCTCTTTATTGAAATACTCCCCCAAAGAGAGAATGGTATTTTTAATCGTAGTCAAACTGTCTGTTTGATATATCTTTGTTTTGATTCCCAGCTCTTTTAAATTGGATTGAAGTTTTTGGTCATAATCTTGTCCAATGACCACAGTGGGTTTTAGCTGAATAATCTTTTCCAAAGAGATATTGGCATAGCCTCCTACTTTAGGGACACTTTTAGACTCAATAGGAAAATCGCAATGTCGTGTATTACCTACAACGTCTTCTCCTACACCCAATGCATATACAATCTCATTGATTGAAGGAGAGAGTGTGACGACTCTCTCTTGGGCTAACAATTGAATACTAAGAAGTAATACAATAATCCACTGTTTCATTAAAAGCTTGCCTTTATTCCAACATAAGCACTTCGTTCTGCTGTTGCATAACCATCTACTGTTTGATAATACTTGTCAAAGATATTCTCTATTTTAACATATGCCTTAAAATGTTTGCTGATGTCATAATTGACTACAGAGTTCCACAGTGTATAATTTCCTGTTTGTACTTGTCGTGCACTGTCATCATATCGCTCACCTATATATGAACCATTGAGATTTAAATGCCATTTATTAAAACCATAATAATCTATGGCAAACCCTAATTGACGTTTGGGTTGTCGTCGTAAAGGTTCTCCTTTATTATCCCGGGTTCGTAAGTGTGTATAGTTTAAACTCAACAGCGTTGCCTCATACACTTCTTGGGTGTATTCTAACTCTACTCCTTGCAGTGTTGACTCTCCATCAATATTGGCATACTTACTTGTTCCAAAGTCATACTCTATCATATCCGTAATGTCGGTTTTAAAATAGGTAATAGAGAAATCTTTATAAGCTACTTGTACATCAAATGATTTAATGGTTTCAGGTGAGAGGTTGGGGTTCCCATAATTTGAAAAAAGTTTATAAAGTGTAGGTACATTATACGCCGTTCCATAATTACTGCTTGCATTAAGATCCTCAGTAAAAAAGTGTTTAATTCCTACTTTTCCTGTGGTTTTATCATCAAACTTATCATAGTTATCTTTTCTCAGTGATTGAGTCACAATGGTTTGACCATCATTGAACTTGGTACTGTTGGTCATATACGCCGCTTTATTCGTAAAGGTTTCATTAATATCATTGTTGTGTTCAAAAGTTTTATAATCAGCGCCCACTAAGACAAATGAGTCTTCTCCATATGGGATAAGCGTCTTTAAACCATACTCTCTGGTTTCACCATTAAAAAAAGAGCTTGTATCTGTCGAGTCATAATAGTACTCTCTATTAAAATCAGATCGGCTGACGTTCAATGTCGTTGTGGCGAATGCATTTTTATTTTCATACGAAGCAGAGGTAAACTTATCATGGGTATAAGATTTGTTTTTTGTATCGGATGAAGTGCCATCAAAATCTAAATAGCCATTGATAAAAGTATGCGCTACATCCATTTTATTTGCTTCATCAAAGTTATATCCTGCTTTAAAAGCCCCTGTCGTATTTTCATACCCATCTTTCTCTCTCGCAAGCTCATCCCAACGTTTACCATAATCGTCAGATGAACGTTTGGCCTCAAACGAACTGAAACCATCACTGCTGACTCGTGAAAGCGTTCCTTGGAGATAATAATCCTCTTGTTTATGAGAGAGATTGACTCCATACTTTTTGGTTTTAAATGAACCATACTCTAAAGAGACACCTCCATGAGTACCTTTTTGTGCGCTGTTTGTAATGATATTAATCACACCTGCACTCGCATCTGCTCCCCAAACACCACTTTGTGCCCCTTTTACCACTTCAATTTGTTCAATATTTTCCATCATCAAGTGTTCAAATGGCGCACCACTTCCACTGGTAACATCATTAAATCGAACGCCGTCAATTAACACCAAAACTCGTTCTGTTGCATTTCCTCTTAAAAGTAAAGAGGTGGTTGATCCTAAAGTTCCATTTTGTGTAAATGAGATACCTGCAACACTGTTTAATGCTTCAGATACTGTCGTATAGTGTCGCTCTTGAATCTCTTCTTTTGTAATGACTTTAATATTTGATGTAACATCTTTAATGGATTGTTCTGAATTGGTTGCACTTGTAACTGTGATTGTTGAGAGTTGTTCTGTTGCGTGTAGGTTTGCTGCAATTAAAAAGCTTGCAACGATGCTTATCGTATTTAGATTTTTCATTCTTTATGTATTCCTATGATTGTTTATATATTGTTTGTTGAATATGTTTTGATTGGTTTAAGCTGTGATGCCAATAATCGTCTGATGATTTTAGGTTGTACATCAAGCATACTGTCAATTGAACTGAACAGTGAATTCATTTTACGCATAATCGTTGCAGCTAAAATGCCAAAAAGAGTAAAGTATCGTCTCATATTGTCCTCCTTTATAAATTAAAGCGTGTATTATAATTTAATGTTAATAAAAATAGAGAAAAGCAGGAAGTTTAATAGAAGTATTTAAGGCTTAAATAGATGATATATACCCCATAGCCTAAAACTAAGATAGAAGCAAATTTAACCATCAGATTTCTAAAATCACTCTGTTTAAACAAGCCTACAAAAAAGCCCAATGAAAAAAGAGCAGGAATCGTACTTAAACCAAAAACAAGCATAACCAAAGCACCGTAGAGTATGCTTCCTGTACTTGCTGCCGTTATGGCAAAGAAGTAGACAAATCCACAAGGAAGTAGACCATTGAGCATTCCTAATAAAAAGAAACTCAACAGTGTATTAGAAGCAATCAGACGTTTAAAACTTCTTTGATACCAGGCTTGTTTGGATACTGAGTGTTCAATGGCTGTTAAGAATTTTAATTTTCCAAGCAGTGAAAGTCCTACAAGAATCATTAAAATTCCAGTAATTAAAAGTAGCAGTCCATTGGTGGTTTTATTAAACGTTACAACTGAACCTACAAAACCAAAGAGTGCACCTAAAAGCGTATATGTTACCACTCGTCCAAAAGAGTACAGCACATGCGAAAGCATCTGCTTACCTTTAGACCAACCCGTTTGCACCTTTGTACTGGAATATGCAATCACAATACCTCCACACATTCCTACACAGTGTCCAAATGAACCCAAGATAGCAATAGTAATAATAGAAAGTAATGAGATGTTTTCCATATGAAGTCCTAAAAAATAATGAAGATACTAATATAAGTTTAATTAAATCTGCTTTAGCTTAACCGTACAAATGTGGCAAATAGTGTACGGTTAAAGCCCAGTGACATATATCAAGTATTAGGAGAACTTTGATAAATACCAGTTGTTGTAATGAAAGTATAGAGTGCTACTGTTAAGTATGTGTTAAATGAAAGTCAAAATTGAAAAAAACACTTTTTGTTTTTAGAGTTCTACTTAGATAAAAAATGTAACTCTTTTTTTAAACACACTTTTTTTAACTTTTGTGTATAATCCGCGTATTAAATCATAAAGGTATGATAAATGAAATTAATCATGTTTGACATGGATGGAACACTTGTTAACAGTGGAACCATGATTGCGAATACCATTAATTATGTTCGAGAAAATATAGGTTTAGAAATTTTAGAGAAACATCATATTTTAACCAATGTGAATGATCCCAAGATTAATACTGCAGAATTTTTTTATGGAACAAAACACTTTACCGAGGAACAAACGATACTGTTTGAGAATTACTACAATCAAAACTGTCTTAAAGAGCTTGAAATCTATGATGGCATTGAAACACTCTTAAAAGAGCTCAAAGGTGAATTTAAACTCGCAGTTGCAACCAATGCTTCTTCAATATTTGCGCATAAAATGTTAACCCATTTGGGACTTCGAGAATATTTTGATTTGTTATATGGTTATGACAGCGTGAGCCAACCTAAACCGCATCCTGAAATGGTGTATAAAATCATTGAAGATATTAAAACCACCAAAGAACGCTCTTTATTAGTAGGAGACAGTCATAAAGACACCCAAGCCGCAACCAGTGCGGGCGTGGATTCTATTTTAGTCAATTGGGGGTTTTCAGATCACAGTGAAAATGCCATTGAAAGCGTAGAAGAACTCAAACAACATATCTTTAAGAAGTTCAATTAAGCGTATACTCGATTGGCACACGCAGCGTTAACTGTTCTTTAACTTTTGGAAAAGCAGTTGATGCATTCTCTATGGCTAAAACGGAAGATTTTATAAGCATTCGATGTCCAGAGATTGCTTTAATGGAACGCACTTCTCCACTTGTTAACAGAACAAACTCTATGATTACTTTGCCTTGAATTTTCAACGCCCTGGCACGTTTGGGATATTTGATGTTTTTTTGTATGAGCATCACTATTTGCCGTAGGTGTTCATCCACAAACTGTTCTTGATAACTTTTTTGACTCTTTTTGATTGCTTCTTGTTCTTTTCTCTCTTCCTTTTTACTCTTTTGTTTCACCTTTTCTTGGGGTTGTTTCTGTTTTTTTTCAATGGGTTTAGGTCTCTTTTTTTTAGGTTTTATAGCAGGTTTTGGTTCTATTTTTTCTTTTGGTTTTTGAACCTCTTTGGGTTCACTTTTTTGTTTGATGACCTTTTTTTCTTGTTCAATGAGTGAAACATGTTTTAAAGAAAGTGTCTTTTCTTTAGAAATAGATTTAACCACCGGTGTCAATGTAAATCCCCAAACCAAAGCAGAAACCACCACTGCATAAAGCAAAACTGTGAGTAAAAAAGAGTGCGTATATCGTCGTTTGTTGCTCATACTACTTCTTAGTAATAATGGAAATATTCTCAAAAGCATTGGACTTTAACAAATCCAACACCTTTACAAAACTCTCAAAGTCTGCTTTTTTATCACATTTGATATAGATATGGGATTGGCTATTCATGCTTTGAAGTTTCACTTCCAATGCTTCTAAAGAGATGTGCAATTTATTTAAAAACATGGAGTTATCTGCTTTTATGGTAATCACACTCTCTTGTTGCATGCTTAAGTCAGTTGAACTTTGTGCTTGAGCCAATGCCACTGGAATATCTCCTTTGGCTATAAAAGTTGATGTAAGCAGCACAATGGCTAAAAGAACCAATAATACATCAATGAAAGGTATGACATTGATAGAGTTAAACTTCTGTAATTTCATCGTATCGACTCTCTATGACCTCAGCAAATCGGGCTAATATGTTGTAAAAAATTTGCGAGATAATGGCAACGACCAACCCTACCGCTGTGGCTTTGAGTGCCAATGCCAATGAAGCCATGATTTTAGTGGCTTCAATCTCACCTGTACTCATGGTTATAAAGGTCAACATAATTGCCAAAACCGTACCTAAAAGACCTATATAAGGTGCATTAGAAGCAATAGTCCCAATAACTGAAAGGTGTTTGGTCAAGGCAATTTCCAATGCTTTTTTATTTTTAAACGTTTGCACCTCAATGGCTTTATAAAAAAAGAGTCGTTCAAAAAAGAACCACACTGAGATAAAACTCATAAATACCAATAAGGCAATTACTCCATAATCAACCAAGTTTTTTAATAATTCAATGTCCATTATGGCTTCCTTCTGTTTTCATGCTTGTGTTATGAGAATGGCCTCTTTGAAGCATACCATACTCTTTAAACACATAGATTTTATAAAAGTTTAATCCCAAATAAAACACAATCAAAGCACTGGCCAATGGAAAGGCAATCACTTTACGTATTTTACTGGCTTCAATGAGTCTGAGTCGCGCAATGATAATCACAAAAGCCCACAGTGCTGCAAGATAGTTAAAAATTGCAAACAGATGTACCCAGCTGTCTTGTCGTGTTGCTAAAGGTTTCATATACTCCATATTGAGTGAAAAACCATAAATAAAGGCATTCACAATATCATTGGCTGTGTGATAAAAGAAAAACTCCCATAAATGAGAGAGCCCACCAATAATAAAAAGTGGCGCAAAAGCAAACCCTAAAGAGTAAAAAAGCTCTTTAAAAGGTTGTTTTAACACTTTTGCAGCCAAATAAATCCCTCCCGTTGCAATCACAATGGTTGAAATAATAGCATAAATAAAAGCAAATAAACCTATGGTGTCCATACCACCAAAATCAAATATGCTTTCAAAATAACGCGCAGTTTTAACCCAAGGAAACTCTTCAACTATCGCACTTCGTCCCAAAGCATGGTGAAAACTCATAGTAATACTGATTGAAGCTGTTATGAGTAAAATAATCCAAACTTCTGATTTAAAAGGTTTAAATTGTTTAAACAGACTGCTTGATGGTGCTTTGGCTTTAAAGCTTACTGCTTCACAGGCATTGGCACAATCCATACACAACGTACAGTCTTCCATGGAGTTTTTCTTATCAAAGGTAAAGGGTTTTAAGTTATAACTGCACACTTTAGCACAATCAAACGTTTTACAACTGCTGCATGCATTTTTATATGTACCCAACCATGTAAACCCTACTTTTGAATACGCACGCGTCAGTACTCCAATGGGACAAAAGTTCTTACAATACTCCATGTTGTTAAAAACAAAGAAAATCAGCACCGCATAAATCGTTAACACACTGAAAAACAAGGCTGTTGCATATGGTGTTTTATAAACAGCTGGGTACATGTAATACACCATCCACCAGCCAATAACCAACAACAAACCACCGAACATTGGATTTTGAAGTTTTTTAGGCAGACTCTTTTTTAATCCCAACTTCGTGATATACTTTCCTAGAAAACCATGAGGGCAAACCCCACAAAAGACACGCCCTAAACTTCCTAAACTCACCACCATAAAAAAGGGCCAAAACAGACCCCAAAAGAGTTTGGTTGTAAAGATATTCTCACTGCTTTGATCCACAAACCCCAAACAAATAGCATAGACAAAGAGTGCCACTATCAAGAGTTTAAATACCAGTAAAAACCATTTGTTTTTAAAAAGAAATCCCAATATGGGCATACCATAGATATCATTTTTGTCTCGTTTGATAAAATTGACCATCATCTGCCTCCTTAAAACTTCATCGAGAAGCCAACAGTAAACGTTCTTCCTTGATTCACTGTAATAGAGAGGTCTTCACTGTCAAACACTCCATTTTCATCTCTGTCACCACTGGCTCGTGCTGTACTGTAGTATTGGTTATCAAACAGGTTATCTACTCGTGCAAAAAAAGCGTATTCAATGTTTTGATAATTGGATTTATATTGCGTCAATAAGTTTACGGCATCTTGTCCATCAATTTGCATTTGGTTTAAATCATCCGCATAATAACTTGATTTTTTCACCCACTCCGCTTGCATTTTCCATGATGGGAACACATAATAGTCTAAAATTACATTCAACATATGTTTTGATGTTCGTGGAATTCGATTGCCATTTGGATCAAAATAGGTCATGGTTCCACCTAAATCCATTGCCAAATTATGATAGTTGGTATAACGTGCATCCAAATAGGTATAGGCAATATTATATGAGAGTTTATCGGTGATTTTATCATACACTGAGAGTTCCAAACCTTGATGTCGTGCTCCTCCAATGTTATCCCACATATCTCCTGAAGTGTTACTGGTATCCCCATAATTTCCTGAGGTTTTCATGATAAAATCATCTCTGTCAATTCTAAAAAGTGCTGCTTCATAATTGAACCAATCCAATGATCCTCTTAAACCAATCTCATAGTTATACGACTTTTCAGGTTCCAAATCAGAATTGTTTTCAGTATACCCCCAAGCACTGGTACTTCCAGCAAAAAGTTGAGAAATAGTAGGTGCTCTAAACCCCGTTGAATAATTTACAAAAAGTGTATTTTTTGCATCCAAATTATAGTTCGTACCCACACGATAAGAATACACATTGAAGTTTTTTTCTAAATCTTCCCCGTCTGAATCCATATAATCCAACTTAATCTTGTCATACCGTGCATTAATCGTCGCCGTTAAATCTTTGCTGAACCCGTGTTTATACTCTCCATAAATGGCATAAACTTTCTCATCAGTGGTATCATTGCTTTTTTCATCGCCTGCCTTAAAATAATCAGCGGTCACAACGGGCATAGGCATGTATCGTACAAGTGCTTGATTGGTTTTATAAATCACTTTGTTTTTATATTCATTGTCTCTTAAATCCACTCCTAAAAGTGCTGCAAACTTCTGTGAACTGGTTCTAAGTTCACTTTTAATTCCTCGTTGTGTTTGTTCATAGTAGTTATCATAAATATAATCGCTGTCATCCAAAGAGGGCTGTTTAACATTGTTTCCATCTTTGGTTTGTGGACCAGACCAAAATGATGTATCATCAGTGTACATGTAAGCATTAACCAATAAGTTGGTCTGCTCTGTAAAATATTTAGAGTACGTTACAAAGTATTTTTCCAACTCAACATCATACATTCTTGTATAATCTCGACTCTCCTGATCTCCTTCATAAATACTCTCTGGATTATGATCAGCCTCATCTGCTCCACCGACTGTACCGTGAGAATCTTTTGCTCTTTTAGAGTACTCAGCACCAAAAGTTAAATCGGAACTATCATCAATAAAGTATTGCAATTTTCCATTATAATACTTAGTACTGTAATCCGAATCTTCATGATACCCATCCGCTTTTCGTTGACTTCCTTGAATATGAAAATTCAACACATCATTTGAATACCCTGTTCGACCAAGCAATTTTCTGTAACCAAAACTTCCTCTTTCAATCGTGGCAAAGTTATGATTATAGTGTGCCCCTTTTTTCGTAGTAATAATCACTGCACCACTTAAGGCATCATCACCAAAGAGATAACTTGCTCCTCCTTTGAGTACTTTAATAGACTCAATGTTATCTAAGTCAATATTCACAGCCCCCGTACGCTCAAATACAGGCACCCCATCAATCACAATGGCCACACCTGGTTTTTCACCCATGTACATCTGATTTTCAACCCCACGGATATGAATCTTCAACGAATCACCTGTTTTTACTTCCGTGGTAATACCGGGGATGGATTGTAAAATTTGTTGAATGTTCTCTGTATGAGACTCATCAATAATCTCACCACGGATAGTCGTAGTATTCGACACTTCTGTTCTTTTTGTAGAAAATCTGTCATCAATAGTGGATGACTCTACACTGATTGTATCCAATGACTGGACACTGTTTGCATACGCCATTGTTCCTAGTAACAACGACGATAAAACAAAACTCCCTCTTCTCATTTGCGCGCTCCCAAAATTTTGGGGAAATGTTAAAGAATTTGTGTTAATTTAGTGTTAATTTTATATTTTAAGTTTATCTTAAGTTACTTAGAGAGAATGCCACTTAGATTTAAATAAAAGGTAGTTCCTTCGGCTAAAGAGTCAATTTTAATCTCTATCGCATGTTTATCACAAAACTCTTTGACAATGGTTAAACCTAAACCAAAGCCTTTTTTGTTGGTGTCTTCTTGATAATATTGTTCAAAGACCATAAAAATATTTTTAGTCTCTATGGCTTTTCCACTGTTGTGTATGCTTAATATGGAATGCATATATTTGATGCATACGTTACCTTGTGGATGATTATATTTAATTGCATTGGAAAGTAAGTTATCAATGACTTTTTGAAAACCATTTTTATCACTGTAAAGTTGAACTTCTGGAACCTTTTGATCAATGATAATCTCTTTTTTAATCTCATCAAATTTTGAGACAGACTCTTGAATGGATTCTTTTAAATCAAACGTTTGTTTTTCAATGGTATCAATTTCTTTTTTAATTTCATACTCCATTTGGTTATAGAGTTTAAGTAACTCATTGGTTGCTTGTTTGATACGCCCCAAACGTTTGATGTTTTTTTCATCTTTGATGCTCTTTTCAAGCATTTGAGCATTGGCTTGTATCGTAGAAGCAGGGATATTCAGTTCATGGAGTGTCTCTTTAATCGTCTTTTGTAAATTAGCATCACTTTTAAACAAAGGTTCCAATAAAGGTTTGCTCAAAAAAAGGTTCAAACAGACAGCTAAAATAATCAAAACTCCTGTAATGAACATAAAATTCTCTTGATTAAAACCAAAAAGAGAGACAAGATAAAAATTCGCAATGAGCACTAAAATAGTAATAAACGCCACTAAAATAGAGTTAGAGATAAGAAAATTACGTTTTTTAGAACTCAACTTTATATCCTACACCTTTGATATTTGTAATCGCATCTTTTCCTAATAACTTTTTGAGGTTATTAATATAGACACGAATTGCTCCCTCACTGTACTCTTCATTGGTTGCCCATAACCTAGAGACAATCATATCTTTAGTAACGATATTGTTTCTGTTTTCTAAACACAATTCAAAAAGCTGCACCACTTTAATGGGCACATTTAAATCTATCCCATGTTCAAACACTCTTCTTGTAGAAGGATTAAAAGAGATACCATTTGAAAGTTCTACCATGCACCACTGTTTTCCTACGCGTTTGAATAGAGAGTGAATTCGTAAAAGTAACTCATCCAAATCCACTGGTTTGGTTAAATAATCATCCGCGCCATTAATAAAACCCTTCTTTAAGGTCTCTTTATCTTTATATGAAGTTAAAAAGATAGCAGGAGTAGTGTCTTGAATATCACGCAACTCTTTTAAAAAATCCAAACCATTGAGTTTAGGAACATTGATATCCAATAAATACAGATCGTAATTGTTTTCATAATTTTTATTCAAAGCCTCTTGACCATCATAAGCCAAGTCAACACAAAAGCCCTCCTCTTCAAGGAAGTCTTCAACCGTTTGAGCAAATAATTTATCATCTTCTAGCAATAATACTTTCAATGGACACCTTTTTATAAAGAGGAAATTGTAACAAATGAGAACTTATAGTTTTTCGTATCTTGAAATTGTAACATTTTTTATACTATAATAGAACCATTACTACAAAAAGGTTGTTAATGTTTAAAAAAGTGCTCTTCCCCACACTCTTTTTGCTGTTAGCTTATTTCATCTTTGCCAATGACAATGCGAAGACAATTGTAGCGGGGATTGCTATCTTTTTAGTGGGTATGTACTTTATGGAAGAAGGCTTTAAACTCTTCTCTGGTGGTGCTTTGGAAAAAGTATTAGAACGCTTTACCTGTACACTGCCTAAAGCCATTGCCACGGGTACTGTCTCAACAACCTTGGTACAAAGCTCTTCATTAACCAGTGTGATTATGATTTCATTTTTAAGTGCCGGTTTAATTGGATTAAATGAAGCCATTGGAGTAATTTTTGGTTCAAACTTAGGCTCAACGACTACCACATGGATTGTTTCATACTTTGGTGTTAAAATCAGTATTGCACACTATGCCATGCCCATGCTCATCTTAGGGGTTGCTCTTCGTTTTTCTACAAACAGACACTACCAAGGAAGTGGCAATATTCTTTTAGGTTTAGGTTTTATTTTTCTGGGTATCTCTTATATGATGGATGGCTTTGAGTCTTTAAAAAGTACTATTAATCTTTCACAATATGCCATTGAAGGCTATTTGGGTGTACTTGTTTTTATTATCGTGGGAATGATAGCAACCGTTATTATTCAATCAAGTGCGGCAACCATGGCCATTGTTATTGCTGCTTTGGTCAGTGGTCAAATCATTTATGCCAATGCTTTAGCCATCGCCATTGGTGCAAATATTGGTACGACAATTACAGCGATTGTAGGATCCATTGCCTCCAATGAAAATGGAAAACGTCTGGCCGTAGCTCACTTTATTTTTAATTTTGTCACAGCCGCATTTGCCTTTATTTTTATCTTTCAATTTGTACAAGTTGTCAACTGGATAGGAGATGCTTTTGGCGTGGATAAAGAGAATTATGTCATTAAACTGGCCATCTTTCACACCTTGTTTAATGTCATTGGTATTGCGTTAGTCTCTCCGTTTATTGGAAAGATGGTTCAATTTTTAAACACCTTGTTTATCCCTAAAATTAAATCCAAAGCGAAACCCCAATATTTAAATGATGAAGTCATTGAGATTCCTAAAACAGCGATTGTTTCTTTAAGAAAAGAGGTGATTAACCTCTATTTTCAATCGCTTAAAACCATCACTCATGCGATGAACTTGCACAGAGAAGATGTTTTTTCTCAAAACCCTTTACAAGAAGTGGTCAAAAAATCAAAAAGTAAAATAGAGACCAATATTGATGAAATTTATAACAATAACCTCAAACTTTTATACGGAGAAATCATTCGTTATGCCCTACTTTCACAACAAAATATGAATGAGACAGAAAATATCATTGTAGGGAAACTCAAAACCGCTTCACGAAAAATCATTAAATCAGTCAAAGATATTAAAGAGTTACAACGCAATATCAACATCTATTCTAAAAGTAAAAATGAGTACATCAAAGATGAGTACGATGCCATACGAGAGGTTATCGCCAATACACTTCGAGAAATAGAGTACATTCAACAACACCATGTCGATGATATTGACCGTATTTCACGCGTAGAGACACTCAAACAACGTCTGGATACTCTTGATTTTATCAGCAATGGTAAAATTGATGAATTGATCCGAAACAACAAAATAGACACCAAAATGGCGACATCATTGATCAACGACTCTTCATTTGGAATTCACATTTGTAAACGTTTAATCGACATTACTATGATATTATGGGTGGAAGATGATCTGTTAGTTGAAATAGGAGAAGATAATGGGAATTAAAAAATTTGTAGCAAGAATCAATACACTGTTTAGTCAAGCTCAAAAAGAACAAACACGTTATACCAATAAAGTCAATGAAATCATTGAGAAACTCAAACTCAAAAAACTCAAACTCAAAAACAGACTCAAAGATAAAAAATACAAAAAAGAGGAAGAGGAGCTGCTAAAAGATGAGCTCAAAGCAGTTAAAAAGCTCATTAAAAAGGCGAAGAAGCAACTTAAAGAGTAAACTCTTTAAAGTTTTGTCGAAGTGCTTCATACGCCACAATAGAGACGGAATTTGCGATATTCAAACTTCGTGCGTCATTGGTCATAGGAATCGTAATACACCCTTGCTCATTTAATGCCAAGAAAGACTCAGGTAAGCCTGCATCTTCTCGACCAAAATAGAAATAATCCCCTTTTTGGTATCTCATATCAAAATAGAGTTGTTTTGTTTTGGTTGTTGCAAAGAAATGCCGTTCGTTTAACGGATGTTTACTCCAAAAATCTTCGATATTCTCATACTCACGTACATCCAAATCAAACCAATAATCAAGCCCCGCTCGTCGTACCTCTTTTTCAGTAATCTCACCAAACCCATACGGTTTGATTAAGTGCAGTGTACAGTTCATTGCAAAAGCCAATCGCCCAATAGTTCCCACATTTCCAGGAATTCTTGGTTCGTGTAACACAAGATTAAACATCACAAAATAACCGTTTTGTTTCCGTACACAAAAACACGGTCTTCAAGCATCAGTTGTAAAGCGTTTGATAAAACAACTTTCTCTACATTTCGCCCTGCTCGTCTCATATCTTGCCAAGAGTAAGTGTGATCCACGCGAACAACATCTTGAGCAATAATTGGACCTTCATCCAAATCGTCTGTAACATAGTGTGCGGTTGCACCAATAATCTTAACTCCTCTGTGATGTGCCTGCTTATATGGATTGGCTCCAATAAATGCAGGCAAGAATGAATGGTGAATGTTGAGTACTTTTTGTGGATAGGCTTGTACAAATTTAGGTGTTAATATTCGCATGTATTTTGCTAAAACAATCAACTCAGGTGAGTATTCATTGATTATATTGATCACCAACTCTTCATGCTCTTCTCGAGACATATCTTCTGCACTGATACAATGAAAAGGAATATCAAATTTTTCAACCAAATCTTGTAAGTAATCGTGGTTAGCAATAACCGCTTTGATGTTTGCATTGAGTTCACCATCAATGTATCGAATCAATAAGTCACCTAATACATGAGACTCTTTGGTTGCAAGCAGAACAATATCTTTTTTCTCTTTGGTTGTCAGTTTAATTGTAGATTCAGCGGGAAGAACCTCTTTAAGCTCTTTTAGTAATATTTCTTTATTTAAGTCGCCTGAGATGACACTTCTCATAAAGAATTTTTTTGTCTCTTCGTCAACATACTCAGCATTTTGCTCAATATTTAAGTTGTTTGCAAAAAGAATTTTTGAAACATTGTATACCAAACCTTTGGCATCCGTTGTGTCAATTAACAGTATATACTCTTTCATCATTATCCTATCCATGGTATTATTGAGTGGAATAATACCATGAAATAGTTTAATTATAAAAATTTATATCATTTCAGATAGTTGCAGTTTATACGCCACTATATCTAAGTCAGTAATTTTTGCTACACTTGATTCAATCGCGGCTTGTGCCACGGCACTTGAAACATCTACCATCAGTCGTTTGTCAAATGGTTTTGGAATGATATAATCTCTTCCGTACTCAATGTTTTCACCAAAAATTGCCTTCACTTCAGCGGTGACTTCTTTCTTAGCTAAATCAGCAATTGCATGCGCTGCAGCTACTTTCATCTCCATGTTAATAGATGTAGCTCGAACGTCTAAAGCCCCTCTGAAAATAAAAGGGAATCCAAGCACATTGTTGATTTGGTTATTAAAGTCACTTCGACCTGTTCCCACAACTGCTTTTGGTTTTACTTCTAGAATCTCTTCAGGGAAAAGCTCAGGGGTTGGGTTAGAAAGAGCAAATACAATTGGCTCTTCTTTCATCAATGCAATATGTTCTTTAGTAAATGTACCTGGTTTAGAAAGTCCAAGTACCATATCTGCATCAAAAAATGCCTCTTCCATTGTCATTGCTTTTGGCGCAGAGAACTCTTTTTTATACTCATTTAAATCTGTTCTTTCATCATGAATAACCCCTTTAGAATCAATCATAATAATGTTTTGTACACCTAAACTTTTGTACATTCTTGAACAAGAAATTGCTGCAGCTCCTGCTCCAACAACGACAATTTTAACCTCTTCAAGTTTTTTGTTCATGATATCACACGCATTGATCAAACCTGCACTACTGATAATAGCAGTACCATGTTGGTCATCGTGCATTACAGGAATATCTAACTCTTCTACCAATCTTCTTTCAATTTCAAAACAAGCTGGCGCAGAGATATCTTCTAAGTTAATCCCACCAAATGTCGGTGCAATTGCTTTTACAACCGCACAAAATTTATCAACATCTTTTTCATCCACTTCAATATCAAATGAATCAATCGCAGAAAATCGTTTAAATAAAATTGATTTCCCTTCCATTACTGGTTTTGATGCCAATGCACCAATATCACCAAGTCCAAGTACTGCTGTACCGTTTGAAATAACAGCAACCAAGTTACTTTTTGATGTATATCTGAATGCATTTTCTGGGTTCGCTTCAATCTCGATACAAGGGTTCGCTACACCAGGAGTATACGCTAAAGCTAAATCTTTTTGCGTCATAAAAGGAACCGTCGTCTCAACACATAACTTCCCTGCTTTTGGAAACTCGTGATAAGCTAAGCTCTCTTCTTTTGTTACTAGAATACTCAATTTCTCCCCTTTTTTTTTAATTTGGACTATATTATCTTATTTAAATTTAATTTTTTGTAAAATTTAGCCTTTTTTGAAAAAATACACTATTTTTACATAACTTTAACATTTATCTAACATTTCAATGTCGAAAAAATGTCAAGAAATCTCAATAAAGTTATTTATTATGTTTTTATACATAGTAGTATCTTTAATTCATTTTCAATATAATTATGTTACAAAACATAGAATAATATTTTAGTAATATAAATGTATAATGTTTAAAGAGGTTTTATATTTTGTTATACTCTTGATATCAATTTATATTACACTAAAGAAGAAAGAGAGAAGTTCTATTTCTTAAGTCATATGTAGAGTTTTGTATAAGCTTTATCTTGATTAAACATTTATATGAATTAACTTAAAGTGATTCATAGTATTATCTATACAATAAAATATTTTTTATATTATATTGATGGTATTATATTAAGACTTATGAATTAACCCTGCAAATCGACCACACTTTTTATCCAAACGATATGAGAAATAATCCTCATTGGAACAGTGTGTACAAACAGGTGAGATGCTAATATTTTGAACACCAACTTCTTGAAGCAACTTTTTATTAATTCCGTGCAAATCAATATATCGGTTCTTTTCAAACTGCTCTCCAAAGCTTGTTTGAACAATATTGGCAAGTTCTACACTCACTTCATAACAACATTTTTGTATCGATGGTCCCATAATGGCTTCGATATCTTTGGGATTACAAGCAAAGTGTTTAATCATTTTTTGTACGGTTTTAGGTGCAATTTGTAAAAAGGTGGAATTTCGCCCGGCATGAATTGCGGCAATCACCCCTTTTTTCTCATCTTTTAATAAAATAGGGATACAGTCTGCAACCATCACCATTAATGTGGTATCAGGAAGTTGTGTAATAAGCGCATCACAATCCTGTGTTAACGTAGGAGATTTTTCGTCTATGATGACAATATTGTCTTTATGTATTTGATCCATAAAATAGAGTTTATAGGCATTATATCCATATTTTAATGCCAATTTACTCCTGTTGTTTTCAACACTGTTATGGTCATTGGTCACATGAAATGCAATGTTTCCATCGCTTGCAGTTGTAAAATAATGTTCTATTTGCATGCCATGATTATATCAAATGAAAATAAATTTGTTGTATAATCCCCTGAACTTTTAGGAAAAAGGAATAAATAAATGAATCGTTTTGATCAAGCAGCAAAGGATTGGGATGCTAAACCCACCTCTATTTTGATTGCTAAAGAGACATCAACAAAAATCACACAACATATTGATTTAACCAATAAAGATATTTTAGATTATGGGTGTGGTACAGGTCTTTTGGCATTCAGTTTATCGGATGATGTTAAGAGTATGACGGGCATGGATAACAGCCAGGGCATGGTAGCTGTCTTTAATGAAAAAGCACAAAAATTTGGTTTTTCAAATACAAAAGCCGTCAAACACAACGTTGACATAGAAGATTTACCCCAAAAGCGTTATGATGTCATTGTCACCAGTATGGCATTACACCATATCAAGCATCCCCATACTTTTTTTCAAAAGTGTAAAGAAGCCCTCAAACCCAATGGTTATCTCTGTATCTCCGATTTGGATGAAGAGGACGGCACATTTCATGCCAAACACAACAATGATGGCGTACACCATTTTGGATTTTCACATCAACAAATTAAAACATTTTATGAAGAAAGTGGTTATACCCTTCAATTTTTAGATAATATCTGCGAACTGGAAAGAGAGAATGGAACTTTTCCTATCTTTTTAAGCATTGGTCAAATTTAAAGGAGTTTTTTTGAAACAATTTGCAATTTTTGGAAACCCAGTAGAACACTCTAAATCACCCAACATGCACAATAATGGGTTTAAGCAACTCAATTTTGATGCACACTATATAAAACATCATCTGCTTAACGGCAAAGAGATTAAAGAGGTGTTTTTAAATAAAGGTTACAGTGGTGCCAATATCACCGTTCCTCATAAAGAAGAGGCATTTGCACAAGCAGACAATGTAGTAGGTGTGGCACAAAAAATTGGTGCAGTGAATACCTATATCAAAGAAAAAGATGGTTCAGTTACTGCTTATAATACCGATGCTCCTGGCTTTTTAAAAGCGATTGAATCTTTTGGTAAAATACAAAATGTGCTGATTTTAGGTGCAGGAGGAACGGCTAAAGCCATTGCTGTGGCACTTTTAGATGCAGGTAAAAAGGTATCGGTGTTAAATCGAAGTGAAAATAAACTCACATTTTTTAAAGAGTTGGGCTGCAACACCTATTCTTGGGATAACTTTAAACCATCAAGTTATGACTTGGTGGTTAACTCAACGAGTGCAGGTTTAAAGGATGAATACTATCCTGTTGAAAAAACTGTGTTAGAAGCTGTTTTAAACAAAAGCAAATTCGCTTTTGATTGCATCTATGGGAAACTCACTCCTTTTTTAAGTTTAGCAAAAGAACTTGGCTTAGAGTATAAAGATGGCGAAGATATGCTTTTATACCAAGGTGTTTTGGCATTTGAATACTTTACAAACTCAAAATGCAGTGATGAAATTATTGAAGCCATGAGAGAAGGCCTTAAAAAATAGTTTAAATAAGTATTGGGTAAACTATAAGTAACAAAAAGATGACAAAGGAAATCATATGAGACTGCTTTTAGCTATACTTCTTCCATGGTTTAACTTTTTTACCATTGGTCGCCCTATTGCTGGTATTATCTGTTTGGTTCTTCAATTTACACTCATTGGGTGGCTTCCAGCTGCTTTATGGTCAGTATATGCACTGAGTCAATACAATACCGATAAGAAAATCAAAGAAGCTCTTAACAAAGAGTAACACTTCACTGACAGACTCTGTTCTTTTAGAGTCTGTTCACCTTCTATTAACTCCCCTATGCTATAATACGCGCATTATATAAGATACTCACCATTTTTTAAAGGAACGAAATGAAACACATTAAAAAAATATCTGACTATGCCAAAGTAGGAGGTCTCAGTGCCCTGCTTGTGACAGGATTAGTTGGATGTGGAGATTCAAACAGCAACAACCAACAAGGTCAAAACAATGCTTTTAGCAATGCCAGCCAAAAACAAGGCGCTTTTGTTGTCATTGAAGCATTGCCTAATGGAGGCTATACCATTGTCGATGAATACCCAAGCAATGATACACGTATTGTATTAAAAGAGCTTAATGGAAATGAGCGAATTCTCTCTCAAGAAGAGATTGACAGACTGGTAAAAGAAGAAGCCATCAAAATAGACAATGGAACATCGGGATTAACCAACCCAGAGGTATCAAGTGGAAATATGGGTCTTGGAGGCGTACTTCTTTCATCTATTGCTGGAGCTATGATTGGATCATGGATTGGGAATAAACTTTTTAACAATCAAAACTACCAAAATCAACGACGGACACAATATAAATCTCCACAAACATTCTCACGAAGTGTGGATTCATTTAACAAAGCTAAAACCGCTTCCACAGCAAGCAGTTCAAGCAAAAAATCTGGATTTTTTGGAAGCAAAAGTAAAACTTCATCTTCAAGCAGCAGCTTTGGAAGCAGAAAATCTGGTTTTTCCTTTGGTGGCTAAATGAAACTGAAAACACTGAATGCATTAACCACTGAATATTTAGAGAGCATTGACTTTGTATGGCACACAGATGAAGACAACAGCTCTTATATTGCCAATGAAATTGTTGAAGTAAGCTTCGATGAGGCTCACGCGTATGCACAAGCATGCAATGAACTTTATGAAATGTATTGTGAAGCGGGTGAATATGTGATTGAAAATAACCTCTTTCATGAGCTTAATATCCCATTTAACCTTGTTGATGTGATTAAAAAATCGTGGGAAAATGATGTGCATTGGCATCTGTATGGTCGATTTGATCTTGCAGGTGGGATTGATGACCAACCCATCAAGCTCATTGAGTTTAACGCTGATACGCCTACTTCTTTGTTTGAAACAGCCATCATTCAATGGGCAATGCTCAAACAAAATGGTCTGGATGAAGCAAGTCAATTTAACAACTTGTATGAAGCACTTAAAGATAACTTCAAACGTATCATTACTCTAGACAGTGATGTAGAGAAATTTGAAGAGTATTATAACAATTTGGGTTGGAAAATTCTTTTTTCATCAATTCAAGGCAGTGCGGAAGATGAAAATACCACCAAACTGCTTCAGCACATTGCCAATGAAGCTGGTTTTAATACAGACTTTGAATATATGGACCAAGTTCAATTCAGTGATGATGGTATAGCTAAAGAGAACACCCACTTTGAGTTTTGGTTTAAACTTGTACCGTGGGAAGAGATCGGTATAGAAGAGAGTGAATTAGCACTTTTTCTAACCGACATCATTGAAAATCAAAAGGCCATCGTCTTTAACCCTGCTTATACTTTGATGTTTCAAAGTAAAGGGTTCATGAAAATCTTATGGGACCTTTACCCAAACCATCCCTTACTTCTTGAAACCTCATTTGAGCCCCTACAAGGCAAAAAACAGGTCGAAAAAAAGTGTTTTGGACGAGAAGGTGCCAATATCAAAATCATTAATTCTGATGGCTCTATTGAACTTGAAAATGGTGGAGAGTATACAAACCATAAATCGATTTTCCAAGAGTATGTTGAGTTCCCACAAGATAACAACGGGAATTACTACCAAGCAGGAGTTTTTTATGCCTATGAAGCGTGTGCATTAGGTTTCAGACGAGGAGGAAAAATCTTAGATAATGGCTCAAAATTTGTAGGGCATATTATCTCTTAAAAAATTTTTATCTTTTTTTCTTCAAAATTTAAAATTTGATGTATACTTCCACATCGATTTTATTTTGAAGAAAAACCATGGCATACAAATACTATGCAACCATCTTTCACCAAGTCCAAAAGAGTAAATTTTTAAAAATACAATCATGGACACTGTTTTTAACCACTTATATTGATTGGGTACTGATTCCTTTTGTGACTAAACTCGAAGGAACTTTTCTGCCTGTTTATATGATCAGTTTTTATATGCTTTTAGGCTCATTGGATGGGTTTATTCATCCTTTGTTTAAAAATATTAAAATCCATCATATCTATTTATTTACGATTGTATTAGATTTAATACAGATTTCAAGTTATTTTCTTTTTTCTTATTCTGTCTTACTTTTTACTTATGTGATTTTAACAATCTTTACTGTTCAAGCCATTACCTTTGAGATTGCACGTATTCATACGGTTGATTTTATGCAAGATGAAGAAATAACACTTAAAGACTATTTGATGTTACGCTCTTTTATGATTTCTTTAGCCATTGTTTTAGGAAGTATCACGGCCATGATATTTGACTACGCAACAACGCAATTGAATTATCTGCTTATATTCTTAAGTGTCATTGGGCTCATTGGCATTACATTGCAGTACAAACTCTATTTAAAGTTTAAAACACGTGTCTTACTCAATCTTGTTGAAATTCAAAAAGACAAAACAGAACTTTTTGAGAAGTTTAGAACCTAGGATAGTTTTTTATAAACTTCTCCATCTCATCAAAATTGACATTGGAAGAAATTGAAAGTTCTAAATCCATTAAATAAAGGTTTTTAAGACCAAACCCTTGCAGTTTGACCATATCTTTAGGCGTCGTAATCACAGAATACTCTCTGTTTTCTCGCAACACTGCTCGCACTTCCTCGTTACTAAAGCGATGATGATCTTCAAAAGCAACCAGTTTTACCCCTTCTGGTAAAAACTCTAAAAGTCGTTTGGGTTTAGAAATGGCTGTAAGCAGTAAGAGTTTATTGGGCAATACTCCAATATTCTCACCATAAAGTTTATAACTGACCACTCGTTGAAAATCCACGCCTTCTTGAAGTACCATATTTGCAACACTATACATCATTTTAGGTTCTCTGTATCCGCCACTTGGCAGACAAAAAAGATTGGTGGGTTCCTCTTTGGGTCGAAGCAAAATATCATATTTATAGATATTGGCTTTGCTGAAACCATCATCTAAAAAAATAACTTTACATCCCAACTCTTTAGCTTTTAAAATGGCATTGACTCTGTTTTCACTTACAATTACAGTAGCATTAGGCAGAGATTGAGCAAACAGCATTGCTTCATCCCCACTGGTTTGAACATCTTCTAAGATATGACCGTGATGACTCACCACATACAAGCCTTGTGATTCTCGTCCATAGCCTCTTAAAATAACAGCCACATGCTCTTTATAACGTGTAAGATAGATGGTCATGGGTGTTTTACCACTTCCACCTACAACTAAGTTCCCCACAGAAATTACAGGAATACCATAATCAACTGGTCGCGCCATTATTCTTTTAAATATTGTAAAAAGCGTATATAAAAGAGTAAAAGGGAGTAAAAAAACAGAGATGATTTGTTGAAAAGTGTTTGGGAAGAAGAGATACTCTTCTACCCATGCAATAAACTGTTGCTTCAAATTATACCCAGGTTTGTGCTATTTCTATGATTTGGTCACAAATATAGTTCACCTCTTCATCACTTAAAGCAGGATACATTGGCAAAGAAAGGATTTGTTGATACGAAGATAAGGCACTTCCAAATGCCGTAATTTTTAAGTTGTATTTATGTTTATAATAACTTAAAAGGTGCAATGGAATATAGTGTAATCCTGTTGAAATCCCTCGTTCTTTTAATGCCCGTGCAAACGCATCTCGGTTTCGATTGATTTTAATAATATAGTGCGTATAGATGTGCTCTTTTTTATGTGGTGGGGTAATAACATGTTTGACATCGGCCAATCGTTGCTCATAAATCTTAGCAATCTCTTTTCTTCGTTTGATAAACTTATTGGTTTTTTTCAATTGCGAAAGCGAAAATGCCGCATCCAATTCACTTATATCATATTTATGTCCAATATCGACAACATCATAAATATAGTCTAAGTTTCCATAATCATCATACGTTGTTGTAATCGCATGTGTTCGTAAAAGCCGAGCTCTGTTTGCAATCTCTTCATTGTTTGTAATAATAACTCCACTTCTACTGACTGCATTTCGACCATTCGATGGATTGGTTGAAAAAATCGTCATATCCGCTTGAAGTGAGCCTACTGTTTCATCGTTGTAAGTAACTCCTAATGCAGAAGTTGCATCTTCAATTAAAATAATCCCATACTTTTTAGCAATCTCATATAATTTATTTAAATCAGGGGTTTGTCCTGCCACAAAGGTGATGATAGCACCACGCAGTTTCTTCGTTTTGTTCTCTGCTAACGCTTTTTCAAACTTCACTAAGTCAATATTCATATCATCGATATTGATATCAATAAAAATTGGCTCTGCATCAAAGTGTCGAACCACTTCAGGAATATTAACAAAAGAGTTAACCGACATAAGAATTTTATCTCCACGTTTAAGCTCAATCGCACTCAGAGCTAAGTGAACAGCTGCTGTTGAATTGCATGTTGCAATTGCATGATTGGCACCTACAAAGTTGGCCATGCTTTCTTCAAATTCAACCACTTTAGAGACATCTTTTCGTATGTCTAAAACTTGTTTGATTTGGTCTAATTCATTCTCATCGATTGAAGGCTTGTAAAACGGTATTTCTTTCATGTGCTAACTCCAGTTGATTTGTGCAATTACAGGTGGTTTCCCTTTAAATGCATTGGCTTTTATTCGATATTCTATGGTATTAACCATCTCATCATCAAATCCGAGTTTGACCAACTCTTCTTTTGATTTTTTTTCATCTACGAGCAATTTAAGTGCATCATCAAGTTGTTTATATGTATAGCCCAACTCTTCTTCATCACTTTGCCCTGTCCAAAGGTCTGCACTTGGTTTTTTTTGTAAAATAGATGCAGGAACACCTAAAAATTTCGCAAAGTCATACTCATCGCTTTTATAAATCTCACCAATTGGATTAATCGCACAAGCAATGTCTCCAAAAATAGTTCCATAACCTAAAAGCAATTCACTTTTATTGGACGTTCCTACTACAATAGAGTTGTCTCGTGCACTGATATCATACAGAACAGACATTCTCATACGTGCAGAAAAATTTCCAATACGTAATTTATTGTGTTCCATATTTGGTAAGTAGGCATTGACCATTGGAGCAATCTCAATGACTTCATAATCTATATCAAATTTAGCACACAATTCTTTGGCATCTGCAATACTGCTGTCGCTTGAGTATTGTGATGGCAAAAGTGCACACTTCATGTTTTCACCAAAAGCCTCTTTACATAGTACTGCAACCACAGCAGAGTCTAATCCTCCACTTAAACCAACAGTAACTCTTTTTAAACCCGTTTTTTGTAATTCATCTTGTAAAAAAGTAATTAATTGTTCTTTAATATTTTGCCAGTTCATTAATATTTTCCTTTAAATACTTTATAAGGTTATTATAACTCATCTTTTTTTGTTTTTTCATAAATATCGTTTAGCCATTCGGAATTATTTTTCATTACGTCTCTTTTTTTCACAATCAAGTCATCTCGAAGTGCCATCAATTCGTCATCTGTAAAATATTCTAAAAATTTTGGATTTATTTCAACCAACGGTTCATCACTGGAGTTTATAAGCAGTTTAATATCTTGAATTAATATCTTTTTTTCTTCTTGAGTCATTTTTTGCTTTTTTCTCCTAACTTGTCTAATATCTCTTTACAATAGAGTTTTTTCTTCACTTTCCCATAATCACCCTCTTCGCAAATACAACATCGACACTCTGTTCCTGCATCGGTAATCTCCTGTATTTCTCCTAACGTTTGGGCATTTTTCTCTTTGATGGCATAGATAATCTCACCTAAAGTAACACTTCTGCATGAGCACACCTCATACGTGTTATCAAAACGTCTTGACATCATTGTCCTTTATCTTTTTTAATTAATTCGTATGCTTCATTGACCTCTTGAAGTTTTGCTGTAGCTTCATCAATGATATCTTTACTTGCCCCCTGCCCTGCAATGATATCAGGGTGGTGTTGTTTAACCAGTTTCCGATACTTTTTCTTAATCGTTGAAAAATCATCTTCTTGTGATGCTTCAAGCGTTTTATACGCCTCTTCTAAACTCACTTGCGTGGATTGTGCTTGGTTTTTATAGAACGATTCAAACTTATTGATCAGTGCTTCAAAATCACTTCGTTTGATTTTCAAGGCATTGGCAATATCTTCAGTGATCATATACTCTGTTTGAGACAACTCTTTATCAATAAAAGCTAAGTTTAAAAGATATTGCATGATACCTATACGTTTGTTATAGTCATGTTTGGTCAGCTTTAAGACCTTTTCACAAATAGCAATGGTGTTGTCAAAACTCTCTTTCTCTTTTGAATAAATTGTTTTTAATTTCTCTCGAATCTCTTCACTGTTTTGAAAATGGCTTGAAATATCATTTAATGTATGTTTTAAAAGCTCCACTTCCAATTCGCATACTTTTCCATCTGCCTTGGCTACTTTCGCCATAAGGGCAACCAACAATCCTGCTTCGTGGTTCATTAAATCACCATCAAAACGCTCTTTTATATTGAGTTGAATGTTTTGGTATTTTTCCGTTTTATAGTTTTTTGCGATAAAGTATAAAATTACTCCAACAATTAAAAGTACAATAAGTTTCATCGTTACTCCAAAATATATGATTTTTTTATAGCAAGATTTTATCAAAAGTAAGGTAAAATCTCTCCTTTAATAAATGTTTTTGGAGCAGATATGTTTGGAATGGGTTTTTTTGAAATTATGTTAATCGCAGTGATTGCTATCATTGCACTTGGGCCTGAAAAACTGCCTACGGCAATGGTCGAAGTAGCGCGTTTTTTTAAAAAGTTTAAAAGCAGTATAGATGAAGCGAAATCAACACTCGATAATGAACTTCAAATCTCTGACATGAAAGAAGAAGCGAATAAATTTAAAGCACAAATTGAAAACGCTAAATCATCGGTGAGCATGGACAATCTAGACTTAGGTGTCAATGATATTTTAAATGAAGACCCCAAAGAGAAACCTGAAACAAAAACCGACAATGAAAAAGTCTCTTTCAAAAAGAAAAAAGAGTCTAAAAAAGATGACTCCAGTGAAAAATTCAGAGTCAACCAAGATAAAGGAGCAGACGCTTAATGTTTGAAGATTTGAAACCGCATATTGCGGATTTGAGAAAGAGATTAATTATATCGGGACTTACTCTCATTGTAATGTTTTTTGTCTGTTTTGCAGTGTATGAACCAATTTTAGAGTGGATGATGCAACCAGCAAAAGAGGTCTTACCCGCTGGTTCAAGCATGGTGGCCATTGAAGTACAAGAGACCTTCTTCACTGCCTTAAAAGTCTCATTCTTTTCAGGTTTTATTATCTCACTGCCTGTCATTTTTTGGCAACTTTGGCTCTTTTTAGCGCCAGGATTGTATGACCATGAAAAAAAACTGGCTTTGCCATTTGTATTTTTCGCAACCTTGATGTTTTTAATTGGAGCTTCGTTCTCATACTATGTAGTTGTACCTTTTGGATTTGAATTCTTAATTAATTTTGGTAACACGGTTGTGTCCGTACTTCCAAGTATCGGTAAATACGTTACATTCTTTACAAAAATCCTGTTTGGTTTTGGATTGGCATTTGAATTGCCTGTTATTACATTCTTTTTAGCAAAGATTGGTTTAGTCGATGATCAAATGCTGAAAAACTTTTTTAAATACGCCATTGTATTGATTTTTATTGCCTCAGCGCTGTTAACCCCTCCGGATGTATTAACGCAGTTCTTGATGGCAGGACCACTGATTTTACTTTACGGTGTATCCATTTACATTGCAAAAATATTCAACCCAGCAACTGTGGAAGAGGATGAGTAAAATCTTAGACCCACTCAAAACTCAAAGCTATGACTACTCTTTACCCAAAGAGCTCATAGCAACCCACCCCGTTGAGCCTGCAGATGCAGCCAGACTGCTTGTTTATGACAGAAAAACCAATACCATCACTCACACCACTTTTAAACATCTTTTAGAGTTTTTACCCAAGGATTTAAACATACTTTTAAATGACACCAAAGTCATCAAAGCACGTATTTTTGGACAAAAAACAACGGGTGGAAAAGTGGAACTTCTTTTTAATAAACCCATGCCCAATAATACCTACTTGTGTCTGATTGGTGGAAAAGTCAATATTGGCAGTGAACTGCTTTTTAAGCATGAGTTAAAGGCCACGGTTTTAGAAAAAAACAGAGATGGTTCGCGTATTGTTAAGTTTTACAAACAAAACCAAGAGCTGGACTTTTTAGAACTGGTTGATATACTCAACAGTATTGGGCATTTGCCTTTGCCTCCTTATATGAACCGTGAAGATGAAAAGAGTGATGAAACACACTATCAAACACTCTTTGCTAAAAACTATGGTGCAGTAGCAGCACCCACAGCTTCACTGCACTTTACACCTGAACTTTTTGAACAACTCAAACAACAACATCACGTGGATTATTTGACACTTCATGTGGGTGCAGGTACGTTTAAACCCGTAGAAGCAGAAGCGATTTTAGACCACCCTATGCACAGCGAATATTATGAAGTCTCCAGTGATGCAAAAGCCATGATTGATTCACAAAAACCACTGCTTGCAGTAGGAACAACCGTAACAAGAACAATCGAGTATTATTTTAGAACGAGTCAAGAACTTGGAGAGTGTGATTTATTCTTAAACACCGAAAATAAGCCACTTAGAGTCAATCATCTGCTTACAAATTTCCACTTACCCAAATCTACTCTGATTATGCTCATTGCATCGTTTGTGGGATTGGAAAAAACATTGGAACTTTACAACCTGGCCATTGAAGAGAAATACCGTTTTTACTCTTACGGTGACGGAATGTTAATACTATAAAATAAAAGGAGAACACTATGCCCAAATATGTACTGTTTGATACAGAAACAACTGGAAACCAAGAAGAGGATAAAATCATTCAATTTGGTGGAATGATTGTCGATGCAAAAGCTCCTTTAGAGGTCTATGATGAGTTATGTTCAACGGACGTTGAAATTAAACTTGAAGCCATGGAAGTACACAATATCACTCCAGATATGATTGTAGGAAAACCAAAGGCTGTTGAAACCAACTTCTATGCCAAACTGCAAGAGTACAACAGTACTGAAAACTATCTGATTGCTCATAATATCAGCTTTGATTTAGCAATGGTACAAAAAGAGGGATTTGAGTGTGCCTATCAACTCATTGATACCCTTCGATGTGCACGCCATCTTTTTGCTGATTTGCCTTACCATCGACTGCAATACCTCAGATATGCGTTAGATTTATATAAAACCGAAGAAGCAGAAGCTGCTAAAAACAATATTACGATTAAAGCACATGATGCCATTGGTGATGTTTTAGTGATGAAACTTTTTTTATCGAAGCTTGTCTCTAAATGCAGAGAGGTTTACCCTGATTATAACCCAATGGATAAACTCGTAGAACTGACCAAAACACCCGTGTTTGTTCAAACCTTTAAATTTGGTAAATACAAAGGGAAAAGCACTCAAGAAGTCGCTCAACAAGATCAACAATACCTTATGTGGATGAAAAACAATCTTGAACTTGACGAAGACATGCGTTACACACTTGATAAACTCACGCAATCTTCAGCAGAATATTAATAAAACAGCCAACTATTAAACCCCAACATTAAAATATTCAGCGCCATAAAAAGTGTTCTGCTTTTTATGGCTGCAAATGAAACAAGCACATAAAGCATTAAAAACCACCAAGGTGTCATTACCATATAAGCATGAGGTTCAATGCTAAAACTCCATTGTAATACTCCATCAAGCAAATCTCCCTGACCTATTAAATGAAGCAGTGCGACCAAGGGATAAAAGAGTGTAAAAGCAACTGTTATGAAAGGTGAAAAGAGTTGCAAAAAAGAGGTTGCTCCAAAAAATGCATGCGTTATAGGGTTCATGGCTAAAAATATCCAAGCATTAAAGAGTATAAACTGTACTGTCTTAGGTAAAGAGCTGAAATACTGCATAAATAAAAAGATATAAAACACACCTGCAACAGAAAACCACAAAGCCAATGAAAAAAGATACTCAGGAAACACAGATAAAATCAAAAGAAGCGTCAAAAGCAGAGTCATGTAAGATAAGAGTTTGATGTTCGAACGCAAAAAAATCAATGCCAATACAAACATCACAAACGCTCGCAACAGTGATGGTACCATGTCTGTAAATATCAAATATGAAAGGAGTACCACTGAAGTAATCAATGCAATATCCAATTTACGATTTCTAAAAGGGAAAAAACGTTGATGCACATAACCATAAGGAAAATACAAAAGAGCGTATAAAAACAGAGAAATCAAACCCAAATGAAATCCGGATATTGCAATCAAATGTGAAATGCCATAGTTTGCACAAACTTCGCGCAGCTCTTTTGAAATAGGCAAAGCTAAAAAC
The DNA here is from genome assembly GCF_004116335.1 of Candidatus Marinarcus aquaticus. Lineage (NCBI taxonomy): Bacteria > Pseudomonadati > Campylobacterota > Epsilonproteobacteria > Campylobacterales > Arcobacteraceae > Candidatus Marinarcus > Candidatus Marinarcus aquaticus. The sequence continues at coordinate 216,162 of NZ_PDKN01000002.1, read as the reverse complement.
AAAGCCCCAAAGAGCTCTTTCATAGATGAAGAGTTATGTTGCGTATGAATGTGTTGCATCACAAATGCCCTTTTCTCTTTTATTGCTTCAAGTTTATAAAGTTTAATGTTGGAAGTGTAAAAACCTTTTAAGTATTCAAAAAAGCTTACTTGTTTTGAAATAAGGTAGAGTTTTACGGTATCAAGTTGTTGCAATTGTTTATGTTTTGAAACAGAAGTAAAAGCTGTAAAGGTGTCTGTTGAGAACTTTATGACATTGTACTCATCTTTTTCATAAATGTTTTGAACCATTGCTTCTACGGGTGTTATTTCATTGTGTGTGAACACGGTATAGTTTTGATAGTGTTTGAATATAGAGAGGCTAAAAAGTAGCAGTAAAGCTATTATAAAAAAAGCATAATCGCTTGGTTGATTTAAAAGTGTCAGCTTTGAATTATTCATTAAAACCCTTTAATGAATAATATCAAAGTTTAAGTAAATATCACTTTTTAGTTATATTTAATCTATTTTCGTTTCAGTGATGATAATTCCATCATTATCCGCATACAAATAATCACCGTCTTTAAAAACAACACCTTCAAAGCTTAACTCTACGCCTCTTTGACCTGATGTTTGTGGAATATATTTTCGCGGGCACGTTCCAATAGCAAACAGACCCACATCAAATTTTTGTGTTTCATCCGTGTCTCTTACATAGCCATTGACTAAAATGGCTTGCCAATTATTGTCTTGTGCAAACTTCATAAGGTTATCACCCACAACTGCGTAATATTCTTGTGCCACATCCACAACAACAATTCGGTTCTCTCCTGCTTCATTTTTAAGCATAGAAGCCAAATCATAATTGTTTTTGTCCAATCGCATGGTCACAATTGTACCTTCAACTTTTCTTTTTCCACCATATGGTTTAAACTCAGGGTTTAAAACACGTACTTTATCAAAAAATTCATCGCATAAATCAGCTGTACTGAAACTCATTGTATCATCCTATTTGTTCTGTGTTAATCAAAAGAGATTATTGCATGTTCGCTATTAATTTTACATAAACTTAGATTTACCAAATATTAGCTATACTACCGCCCTTTATGAGAATAATTTATATAATTAGGTAATGGTATGAAAGTAGTAACAGGTGTAGTAGGAAACGATATTCACGTCGTTGCAAACAGACTGATTGAACTCTCACTCAAAGCCAGAGGTTTTGAAGTGTTTAACTTAGGTGTAAATACCTATTTAGAAGAGTTTATTGATGCAGTGATTGAAACAGATGCGGATATTCTTTTAATCTCTTCGCTCAATGGTGAAGCAGAGGGTTGGTGTCGAGAAGTCAACTTTTTAAAAAACAAATATGGAAAACTCTTAGATGACGTTGTATTTATGATTGGTGGGAATTTAGTCGTTGGTACGGGAAGTGCTGAAGACATTGTTCCACGATTTAAAAATTATGGATTTGATTTGGTATTTCACCAAGTGGATTTAAATACTGGTCTGGATGAGTTAGAAAAATTTATGAGTGAGCGAAAATGAGTCTATTACAAGAAGAGAGAGAAATTATCTTAAACAACGAATATGTTGATAACTTCGATTTTGCAGAAGTAGAAGAGTTCGTTAAGAATGCCAGTAAAGACCTGTTTATTTCGTACAACTTTGCAAAAAGCAACAAGATGTTGGTACAACCACGAGGTGGATTCCCAACATATAATAAAATGTTTGCCCTGTATGAATTCTTTGTGGACGCAAATGTAGATGTTCTGCCTTGTACGATTGACTCAAATACACGACTCAATGACTATGCCACTTCTAAAAAAATGTTACGTCTATCAGAAGAGAATGAAGTAGACATGCTCAATGGTTATCCACTTGTTAACCACGGGTACAGAACCACTCGAAAGATGATGACTCATTTTAACAAACCTATTTCACTACGTCATGGAACGCCTGATGCAAGGCTTTTAATTGAGACAGCCATTGCTTCTGGAATCTTTGAAATCGAAGGTGGACCAATTACCTACTTACTGCCTTATTCAAAGAACTTTCCACTGGATAAAGCCTTTTTATACTGGAAATATGTAGAGCGAGTCTGTGCAAAATACTCTGGTTTAAATGAACCCATCAACAGAGAGTCTTTTGGACCACTCACTGCTACGCTTGTACCTCCTTGTATCACAATTGTCATACAACTTTTAGAGATGTTACTCTCACTTGAAGAGGGAGTAAAATCGTTCTCAGTTTCATTCTCACAATCAGGATCAATGAACCAAGACATTGTAATGGGTGCTGTGATTAAAAAACTTGCAAAGCATTATGCCAAAGAGATCAACTGTGAAGATGCAAAAGTGCATTTGGTTTACCATCAATGGATGGGTGCTTTCCCACAAAACAAAGATTTTGCAGAGCAACTAATTAATATGAGTACCGTGATTGCTTCAATGGTGGGTGCAGATAAAATCATTACGAAAACCAGAGAAGAAGCAAGTGGTATTCCAACTAAAGAAGCCAATGCTAAAACCGTAGCCAACACACAATATACGCTTAGAATTTTAAATGGTCTTCCAAACATTGTGGATGAAGAGGAAGAAGAGATTTTAACTGAAGAGGTTATGAGTATCATGGAAGCGGTGTTTAATGACCCAGCCGATACCTTATGGAGAAAAGTATTTAACTCAATTAAAAATGGAATCATTGATGTTCCGTTCTCTCCACATATCATCAATAACAATGAGATGATCACTATTCGAGATGCCAATAAAAACATTCGAATCATCAAACGAGGTAAAGTACCTATCTCGGATAGATGTTATGAGTATGAAAAATCTAAATGTGATTTAACCAAAGATACCACCTCTATTGTAAATGACATTATCCACGACATAGGAATTATGCAATGATGAACGAAAACAGACTTTTAATCGATGTAGGAAGTACCTACTTTAAAGTTGCTGCAAACAACGATGTACAGCAACATTTCAGAGATTTCAATAAAAATATTTTTGATGATTTAAAATATAAATGTGAAGATATTATCTCAAAATATCAAAAAGAGGATATTTTTATTTGTTCATCTGCAAACGGTGGATTAAGCACACTGATTATTGGTATCACCCACTCATTTTCACTCAAATATGCAATTAACACGGCATATAACTCTGGGATTAATATCATTGATACCGTACTGTATTCACAAATTGAAGAAGTCTCTATCCCCAGCGATTTAATCGATGTTGTGATTGTTGTTGGAGCAATTGATGGTGTAAGTGGCGTATTTGATGAGAAACTTTTAAACTATTTAAGTCAAATCAACTACTCAAACATTGTTTATGTTGGAAACAAAGATGATGCTCCTTATTTAAAGGAAAACATTGAGAAATTGGTGATATTACCCAATATCATTGATGAGAAGCTTCATATTCAAGAGGAGCCTTTAAAAGAGTATTTAACCAACCTTTATCAAGCAGATATTGTCGGGAAAGAGGACATCAAACACCTTTACGATATTACAGCCAATCAAATCTTTTCAACACCGTATATTGTGAACCAAACTCTGCCACTACTTGTTTCAAAGTTTAAAGTAGCAGACCCATATATCTTAATTGATATTGGTGGAGCAACGACCGATATTCACTACTCAAAAGACTTGGTTGATGATAACATGGTCATTGACAATGAATATGACCGATTGGTTTTCAAAAAACTGGGTGTTTTCAAATCAAAAGAGTCTTTGATTTTCAGTGCAAAAAACAATGAGTTTGTATATGAACTTTTGGCCTATTTGAAAGTAACCGAAAATATCTTTGATGAACAGAGTGAAAAAGCACTTAAAATCTTAATGCAACTGGCTATTTTCTTAGTGCTTTGTAAAGTCTCTAATTACAACAAAGCTTATGTTACATTAAAACTAAATGCGCTAAACTCTTTAGTATTCACTGGTGGTATCACCAAAGTATTACAACAAGAAGATATAGAAAACATCGTTTCATTTTTTTATAAAAAAATATTAAACTCAAACCATAACCCATCTATCGTAATGGATTCAAATTACGATATTTGGACGATGGCAACACGAGATTAAGGAGTGCACATGTCTATTAACTGTATTCGAACACTGATTGAAGATGCAAACATCTCTCACCCAACTAAAACAGCCATTACGTTTGACCACAAAAGTTTGACATACGCGGAACTTTTTACCAAAGTCAATCAAATTGCTTTTTATCTCAATGAACTGAATCTTCCTGCAGGAAGCCGTATTGGAGTCTATTCAAATAAAGGAATTGAGCAAGTTATTGGTATCTTGGCTATTTTATCAACCGATTATGTTTTAGTACCATTAACCAAACTCTTAAAACCAGAGCAAGTTGAGTATATCATCAAAGATTGTGATATCAAATGTATTATCACCGACAGACTGAAACTTGAATCAATTGAAGAGATTGCATTTGATGGTCATATCATCTCTTATGAAACGACTTCTAAAGAGATTGCCTCTTTTGAAGAGATTTTTAAATACTACCATAAAGAGTATTCATGTGAAATCAAAGGGCATGACAATGCTGTTATTACATACAGCTTTGGAAGCAGTGGTTTTCCAAAAGGGATTGTAATTTCTCACAGAAACCTCATTGACAGTGCACGAGTGGTATCTAAATACTTGAGTTTAAGTGAAGAGGACGTTATTTCAGGTCTGTTAATTTTCAATCTTGATTATGGGTTAAACCAAATTTTCTGCAGTTTATACAAACGAGCAACCTTAGCACTGCATCGATTTGTTTTACCAGGTGATTTCTTTAACCATGTAATCAATGATAAAGTTACAGTAATACCTTTAATGCCTATTAACATCACTCAGATGTTTGATGAAGATGAGCACCGACTTCCAAGTGCAAACTTATTGGAACATGTGCGTATCATCACCTCTTCAGGAGGAAATGTAACCCCTAAAATGATTTCAGATATTGAAAAATATTTTAAAAATGTGCAGTTCTTCTCTATGCATGGATTAACAGAAGCATTTAGAAGTACGTATTTAGAGCCAAGTCAGCTCAAAATCCGACCAAACTCTATTGGTAAAGCCATTCCAGATGTGGAGCTTTATGTTATTAATAAAGAGGGACAAGAGTGTGCACCTAGAGAAGTGGGTGAACTTATTCACAGAGGTGGTTATATCTATAAAGGGTTCTGGAATGCACCCACTGAATCACAACAACGATTCAAATCCATTAAAATCTTAGAAAAAGCGATCAATCTTGAAGGGCAACTCAATGATGAAATCGTCGTTGCAAGTGGAGATTATGTCTACAAAGATGAAGAGGGATATTTATACTTTGTCAGTCGAGCCGATGACATGATTAAAACCAGAGGTTTTCGAGTCTCTCCTTTAGAAGTTGAATCGGTTGTTTATCACAACATCAAAGATATTGAACAGTGTGCGGTTTTCTCTATTCCAAATGATGAAATTGAAGAGGAGATTATCTTAGTCTACTCTGCGCGAAGCGAATTGGCTAAAAACGAAATTCTGTTTGAATTGAAAAAACATTTGGCAAGTTATATGATTCCTTCACAAATCATCTTTAAAAAATCACTTCCATTGATTGCTTCAAATAAAAGCAAAGTGAATAAAGAAGAGCTGAAAAAAGAGATTCTTAACAACAACTAACCCCTCAACAAAGATGTTAAAAAACATCTTTGTTCACTTGATATAAATCAAATACTTCTTCTGTTTTTTTTATTACAATTAAGTAATCCAAAAAAAGGAATAACATGAAAAAAACTATTATCATCTTTGCTTTATTGGTTTCATCTGTGTTTGCAACCGAAGTGTACAAAAAGTGCGCAGCATGTCACGGTGCCAATGGTGAAAAAGCAGCTTTAGGAAAATCTAAAATTATCAAAGATATGACAAAAGCTGAAATTGTAACAGCCATGAAAGGGTATAAAGATGGATCATACGGTGGTCCAATGAAAGGATTGATGAAAGGTCAAGCCAACCCATTAAGCGATGCAGACATTGAAGCCATCGCAAATTTCATCGGAAAATAAGAAAAAAATCGGAAGTTCCCTCCTCCTCTTCCGATTTTCTTAAAAAAAAATAAAAATTATTACTTATTGATACTTTTAAAAGAAATTTTATAAAATCCCTATTTTCATAGATAAATTCAAGAATAAATATATTAAAATTAATAAGATTAAACAATCAAAAAGGAATTATCAATGAAAAAAATAGCATTATTAACAACACTTTTAGCCTTAGCAGCGTTTGCAGATCCATATGCAAAATGTGTCACATGTCATGGAGCAAGTGGGGAAAAAGTTGCATTAGGAAAATCAAAAGTTATTAAAGATATGAGTAAAGCTGACTTCATCAGTGCGATGAAAGGGTATCAAGATGGAACTTACGGTGGACCAACTAAAGGTTTAATGGAAGCACAAGTCAAAGGTCTTAGCGACGCTGACATTGAAGCAATTGCAAATAAAATTGCAAAATAAGTTTTAGAAGAGTTTTACTCTTCTAAGACAACTTCTCATACGCAACTTCGATGGCATCTCGACCTTTCTCTTTTGCTTTATAAACACATCTGTCCGCATCTTTTATAAATCTTTCAATGGATGAATAATTTTTCCAAAACGATACTCCAATGCTCACTGTTACACTGATCTGTTTTTGAGCATGTATAATGTACTCTGAACGAATATCATTTTGCAGATACTCCAAACTTTGAATGAGTTGTTCCTGAGGCAAGAAACACAACATTAAAAACTCTTCCCCTCCGTATCGATACACTTCTGCATTAAGTCTGTTTGCATGGGTTAAAAGTTTATTGGCAATCATTTTTAAAACTCGGTCTCCGGTGTCATGTCCAAAATTATCGTTGATGCCTTTGAAACGATCCGCATCAATAAAAGCTGCTGCTAAAAACTGAGCATTGTTTTGTCGAATGAATGCAGTGAGGTCTTCATCCATTTTTCTTCGATTGAATACTTGTGTCAGGTGATCTTTATTAATCGAATCTTTAAGCATCTCTTTCTCTTTAAGCAACTCTTGTATTAAGATATCTTTATGGTCATCTTCAATTACAATATTTCGTTGCTCTACGATACGTCCCAAGTGAAACTCAAAAATATTTTTCTTAAGGTTATAATCTATTTTTTCACATACAGCAACGATGTTGGGTTTGTCTTCCCCTAAACCATTGGATATGGATATTTTATTTACTTTTTTTATATCATAATGGATTTTATCATCGACAATAGAGATTTCAAGCAGCTCTTTTTTCCAATAAGAGCTCACCTCTTTTTCAATTATTTTTCGTTTGGTTGCTAAAATATCATCAAATAATTCTTTTGTAATAGAGATTGTAAGCATTGAAAAAATAGCACCTTTTTATTTTTATGTATATTAATATAACTACCATTACACAAAGCTAAAGTCAAACTATTCTCTTTTATTTATTATAAGTTTTTTTAATAAAATAGTCTTAATTTTTTTTAAAGTTTATTAGAGTATCATTTCATGGAAATAAGAATTAACTATAAGAGGAAATTATATGCAGTTAAGAGAAAAATTTACACCGATGTGCTTTCTAAGTTCCCTAGGAGCTGGTGGACTGTCGGTTTCATTTTTTATGTATTTAATGTTTTTAGTACCGCATAAAGGTGCACCTATGGCAACATTTGATTTTATTTATCCTGTTTTATTGCAAGGAAACTGGTTATCATTTGTAAGTGCATTTTCAATGGTTTTTATTATTGCGTTTGCTTTTTTACACTTTAAACTTTTGATTTGGAACACCAAACAATTTAATATGTTTAAAGAAAGTGAAAAATACACCCATCTAAAAAATTCAAATGCAGAAGTCAGTTTGATGGCCATACCATTAACTTATACCATGACAATTAATGTCTGTTTTGTTTTAGGTGCGGTGTTTGTTCCAGGGCTGTGGAATATTGTTGAGTATATGTTCCCATTGGCTCTTGCAGCTTTTATGTTAGCAGGGTATTTTGCACTGAAAATTTTCATGAACTACTTCACACGAATTTTAGCAAAAGGTGGTTTTGATTTTACAACCAATAACAATCTTTCTCAAATGATCTCTATCTTTGCTTTTGCAATGGTTTCAGTAGGTTTTGCAGCTCCTGGGGCCATGAGTCACTATATGACGATTAATGCCATTGGAATAATGGGTTCAATTTTCTTTGCATCCATTGCATTATTGTTATTATTAATTAAAATCACCATTGGATTTACGAATATGTTTGAAAAAGGGATTTCAATTGAGGCTTCGCCATCTTTATGGATTATTATTCCTATTTTAACTCTACTTGGAATTGCCTTTGTACGTATTTCATTTGGTTTAGACCATCACTTTAATGCACCACTTGCCAACTCATCTTTGTTTACATTTACATCAGTGGTTGTTTCCATTCAAATTGTATTTGGAATTTTAGGATACAAAGTTATGAAAGAGTTAAAATACTTCGAAGAGTTTGTTGAAGGACCAAATCGTTCTCCTGTCTCATTTGCACTGATTTGCCCAGGAGTAGCATTTATGGTATTTGGAATGTTCTTTATCAACTTTGGATTGACATTTAATGGCGTAGTTGCAAAATACTCATTGGCCTATTTTCTTTTAATGATTCCATTCATGTTCATTCAATACAGAACCATTGTCTACTTCTTTAAACTCAAAAGAAAATTTGAGTTCTAAATAGTTATAAATGACCAGTATGGTACAATCTTCAAAACACAAGAAGGTTGTATCATTGGGACATCATAAACTCTTTTTTTCTACCCTGCTTTCATTTTCAATACTTTTTTTCTCAGCTTGTTCAAATAAAGTCAGTTCGATTAATGATTTACAAACGTTGCCACAAAATGCCTTAGCCTATGAATTTACACTAAAAACACAAACAGCACAAAACACACAACACAACTTAACACTTTTTAAAGAACGATTCTTCGGTCCATGGAACCAAAAACAACTCTCAATATCTCAAAAGAAGGCATCATGGGGAGAAATTTATATGACTCAAAAAGTGTATGGTTTGAACCACCAACTTCTATCTAAGAAGTGGTTTAAAAAACTCAATGACAATGCCAATTGGGCACAATACAACCATTTAAAAGCCGATGCAGTAGTCATAAAAAACAGTAACCTACGTGTCTTCCCAAGCACATTGCCCATATTTTATAATCCTAAAAAAGCAGGAGAAGGTTTCCCTTTTGACTACAACCAAAACTCAGGCATTAAAATCAATACCCCTATTCTTATCTCTCACTATTCAACAGATAAACAGTGGGTCTTTGTTGAATCGGGATTTGCATTTGGTTGGATAAAAACAAGTGATATTGCATTGGTCAATGAACGTATAAAAACAACCTATCTGGAAAGTACACTCTATATTGCAATTAAAGATAATTTTCCTATTTATAAAAATAGTATGTTTATTGAACAAATCAAACTGGGAACCATTTTTCCTAAAAGCAGACAAGGAAACTTCTTTGTATTTAATCATTATCACAATTTAGAAGGCTACATTCAGACCATTCAAAACCCAAAAGAGAAGCTGCATACACTGCCACTTCCTTTTACTAAAGAGAAGGTACAACATGTTGTCAATGAACTTATACAAGAGCCGTATGGATGGGGAGAAGCCTTTTCTAAACGAGATTGTTCTGCATTAACCAAAGACTTCTTTGCACTCTTTGGGCTATATCTGAACAGAAACTCAAAACAACAAACCAGAAATGGTGAATACATCTCTTTAAAAGAGCTCAGTAATCAAGAGAAAAAAGAACAGATAAAATCACTCTCTGAACCTTTTTCAACACTGATTTACCTGCCTGGACATATCATGATTTATGCAGGTATTAAAGATAATGAACCGCTGGTATTTCATAACTTTTGGGGTATAAAAACAGAAAATCTTTTTAATGAAAAAGGTCGGTTTGTGGTTGGTCAAGCTGCTATTACCACACTTGAACCCGGCAAAGAGCTTCCAAATTATGCACCCCAGTCAAATATTTTAAGTAAGATTAAGGGCATGGTGATTTTACATCCTTAACGCTCTTTTCTTTTATAAATAAGCGTATAAACCAACGGCACATAATATAAATTCAACACCGTCGCCCATAAAACTCCAAACCCAAGGGATACAGCCATAGGCTGCAGAATCAATGCTTGTCCTGAGGCAAAAAACATCAATGTAAACAGACCTAAAAGCGTCGTCACTGATGTCAATAAAATAGGACGTAATCGAAGCATGGCAAGAGATTTCAGCTCTTCCATGGTTTGTGATTTCTTAATAAAGTCCATCATAATAATTCCATCATTAACAACCACCCCAGCTAAACCAACAATTCCAATCAGACTTGGCATGGTAATATTAATCCCCAATAAAAAGTGCCCTACAAGTACGCCTAAAACAGATAATGGAATCGTTGAAATGATAATCAAAGGTTTAATAACAGAATCAAACATCCAAATCAAAGCAATAAAGATGAGTATCAGAGCAATGATAAATGCCTCACTCATCTCTCGTTGAACCTTTTCATTCTCTTTTTGTTCCCCTTTAATATCAATCGCAACACTTTTTTGCAACTTCTCAAGCAAAGGATTCATTTTTTCATATACTTCTGTAGAGGTTACTTGATTGATACTGGCCGTTACGGTTCGAATTCGTTCATTGTTCTCTTTAAAAATTTGTGAATAAGCAGGCTTTTTAACAATGGTTGCGACCTCTTTTAAAAGAACTTTTTCATTAGAGTTTGGAATGGGTACTCGAAAGTTATCTAAACTTTGCACTTCATCTTTGTTTTTGCTTTGAAATACAATCTCTACAATGCCTTTATCATCAAACATCTTAGAGTATGCTCCTTTAAAGTAATACGGACGCAAACTGGAGATAATATACTCTTCATTCATACCCAAATCATAACCATAAGCATTGACTTTAAATTTGAGTTCTTCATTGCCTTCAAGTAAGTCATCAGCAATATTGGATACCCCTTCAATAGCAGCCAATCCCTCTTTGATTTTTATAATGGCTTCTTTAACTTTTTCATCTGTATTACCAGAAACAGAAATTTCAATGTCGTTTTTAATGATCCCTGCTTTCACGGTAAAGACTTTCAATTCATCATACTCATTGCTCTCTATTTTATCTTTTAAAATGGTTTTGAGTTCACCCTCAATCTCTTGAGCACTTTTATGTCGAATCATCTCAGTGTCATCATATTTTAATGACAAATAAGGATTAATATACTTATCAAAGAAGTTTTGAGGAGCTCGTTCAAATAAATTGACAAAAATATGAAAGTAGAACTCCTCATTTTCAGGCTGATTTTTACCATCAAGTTTCATACCAATGACAGAGCTAATGGAACTGATTTCATTTTCCATATTGATGTTTTCTAAAAGTTGTTGCTCTATTTCATACACCTTTTGCTCTGTTTGCTCAATTCGTTTTCCCACACCCACAGATCCAGTGATGTATATTTGAGTGGTGTCAAAATCGGGCATAAATTTAAACTTTGATGTGGCCATAAAAAAAGCAGTCAACGTGATAATTGAGGCTAAAATGGCAGCCAAACTTTTATATCGATGTTTTAAAATGAACGAAAGAATGGTGTAATAAATCTTTTTATTTGCTGCCCAAATTGACTCTGAACGTTTCTCTTCTTTATTGATTTTATAAATTTGTTTTGCGTGCAGTGGCAAAAAGAAAAAAGCTTCAAGCAGTGAACTTAATAATAAAATAGTAATCATAATAGGCAAGATGCGCATGAAAACCCCTACCTCACCCGACATGAGTAAAATAGGCAAAAAGGCAAATACTGTTGTAGCTGTGGCTGTTAACACAGCAGGATAGACTTCCAGTGCACCATCAATGGCTGCTTGCATTTTATCTTTTCCCATTTCCATGTGACGATAGATATTTTCACCCACCACAATTGCTTCATCCACAATCATACCTAAAGCAATCAATGCACCTAACAAGGAGAGCATGTTCAAACTGTATCCCAAAATCTCTGCAAAAATAAGCCCAATCATAAAAGAGGTGGGAATACCAATAGCAACCACAGTTGCAATACGTGAATTGATAAAATAAAAGAGTGCTAAAAAGAGCAGCAATACTCCAAATAAGATATTCGAAACTACTGTATTAAGACGATTCTTAATCCACACAGAAGTATCGGTATATGTATCGAACTTTAACTCAGGATACTCTTTCTTTTTTTCTTTAATAAGTTGTTTGATTTTTTTAACCAATTCAATGGCATCACCCGTTTCACTTTTATTGACCCCTATTGAGATATTAGGTTCGCCATTGAAGTGTGAAATGGTGTCAACATCCCCTAATTTATATTTGATATTGGCAATATCTTTTAAATAAAGCTTGGTATCTCCTATTTTAATAAGAATATTTTTAATGTTTTCAATATTCTTCTCTCCATTAAAAGTACTTAAATAGTAGTGTTTTGTCGTATCTTTAACAATTCCTACGGGGAAAATAGTACTGATGGATTTCACAGCATCAATCACTGCAATTTTATTCAAACCATACGCATCGATTCTGTTTTCATCAAATGTGATTAAAAGCTCTTTGTCGCTGTCACTGAAAACCGTAATTTTACTTAAATCTTGAAACTTCATAAGTTGTGTTTTTAAATCATCGGCAATATCAAGTAACTCTTCTTTGCTTTTTTGGCCATACACAGCAACGGTGATTAACGGAAAAGAGTGTTCCAGTTCTTTAACCGTAGGTTCATCCATATCTGTAGGAAGATCTTGTTTGGTTTTGGTTACAATATCTTTGATATCATCCAATACATCACTGGCTTGGAAACCATCTTTTAAATCGACTTGAATATTGAAAAAGCCATTTTTAATGGTTGTTGTGATCGTATCGGCTTCACTTAAAGAAATCAACTCATCTTCAATGTTTTCAACCGCCATTTTATCTAAAATATCACTGCTTGCACCTGCATAGTTTCCACTGATAATCACTGCATCTAAAGTTGAAGGAGGGAATATCTCTTTTGAGATTTTAAAATAAGCAAATACAGAGAGTGTGAGCAAAAAGAGTAAGAGAAAATGATTGAGTATGGGTTTTCGAAGACCAAACTCTATAATATATCGTATCATTTTTCTCCAATTTTATTGATAATCAAGGAATCCATGATTTGATTTTTAAACTTCATGTCTTCAAGTTGCTGTTGTAAAAAACGATTCTCTTCTTTTAAAGAGATATAATCTGCATATAAGATATTGATGTCACGACTGACATAATAGATGTTATTTCGAAGGTAGATTTTAGGTATAAAAAGAGCTAAAACTACCGTGGTTATAGTCAATACAATCAATAAAGCTTTTTTTGCTGACAGATTAATCAAATTTAAAAATCCTTAATTTTGAACTCCTACTTCTAGGATTATTCTTGATTTCTTCTTTGTTTGGTACTATTGGTTTCTTGGTAATTACTTTACCTAAAGCATTATTGTTTCCACATTCACACCTGAATACATGGGCTGGACAAACACACGACTTGCTCCATTTTTTAAAATAGTTTTTAACAATTCTATCTTCTAATGAGTGAAATGAGATAATTGCCACAATACAGTTTTTAGGTTGGCTTTTTTCAATGGAGTCAAAAAGTCGTGTAAGAACTCCTAATTCATCATTAACTTCAATTCGTATGGCTTGAAAAGGAAGTGTTGCAGGATGAATCTTTCCTTTACTCATTTTAGAAGCCAGAAACTCTGAGAATTGTTTTGCTGATGAAAATGGTCGATTACTGACAATGAGTGAAGCCACCTTTTTATACTCACGAACTTCACCATACTCTTTAAATATATGTTCTAATTCATGTTGAGAGTAGTTATTCACCACTTGGCTTGCATCCAAACTTTGCTCTTGATTCATACGCATATCTAGCACATCGCTTTCAAAACCAAAGCCACGCTCCAACTTATCTAATTGCAATGAAGAGACACCAATGTCTGCTAATATTCCTCGAACAGGGTATGTTTCAAACTTTTCAAATACGTGCTCGAAGTTTCCTTTATTAAACGTAATACGTTTTGAAAAAGGCTCTAATCTTTTTTGTGAAAACGCTAAAGCCTCATTGTCTTGATCATTACATATGAGTTTCACATCAGGGTTTTGTTGAAGTAAACCTTCGCTGTGTCCTCCATATCCCAATGTACAATCAATGATATAACCTTCATGAATTTCATGAAAAGCTTCTAATACCTCATTGTAAAGTACAGGGATGTGTGGAATAGCCATTTAAAATGTCCTTAGTTAATTTTATGTATAATAGCTAAAAAATTATTTAAGGCATTTTAAAATGATGGACAAAGCAACACTCAAACTTCTCAGTGACTTATCCTTAACAATGTTTCGAAAGAACTTTTTTGGTATTTATCATGGAGCAATCTCTGCAAAAGTAGATCATAACTCATTTATTGTAAATACTGCTGATGCCATCTTTGATGAAATGTGTGAAAAATATTTTTGCCAACTGAGCATGCACAAAAAAGATTACCGATGGAATATTGCCAGTATCGAGTCCTCTATCTTTGCATCAATTTATAATCATATACATGAAGCCAAATATATTGCCTTTGGTGTACCTATTTATACAACAGCGTATACATTTGATCATGAAGTTATTGAGTTCAGTGACTATTTTGGAAAAACCACATTTGGAGAGGTACCAGTCATTGACCCAGGTAAATTCTCAACATGGTATGACAGAAACTCTTTAGAAATTACAAAATATCTTAAAGAGACAAATTCAAATGTAATGGTTATAAAAGGAATTGGGACATATGTATATGAAAGAGATATCAATGAACTTGTAAAAAAAGTCGCCATTCTAGAGAACAGTTGTCGTCTTTTAAGTCTTCGGTCCTCATTTCAATAAAAATTATACAAAAATGTGAAAATTTACTGACAAAATTGTACGCAAGCCCCTAAATTTTAGCTTTCTTAAAGCTTAGATACTATAAAGTTATGGAAGTTTAATTTTACTAACAAGGAGTTCTTATATGAACAAGGCTGAATTTATCGATGCTGTAGCTGCAAAAGCTGGTTTATCTAAAAAAGATGCAAAAGGTGCAGTTGACGCTGCATTAGAAACAATCACTGAGTCATTAGTTAAAGGTGATTCTGTAAGTTTTATTGGTTTTGGTACTTTCTCAACTGCAAAAAGAGCTGCTAGAACTGCAAAAGTTCCTGGTACTGACAGAACAGTTGAAGTTGCTGCAACTACAGTAGCTAAATTTAAAGTTGGTAAAGCTTTAAAAGACGCTGTTGCTAAGTAAATACTAAGTATTTATTTAATAAAATACCCATCTTAATTTTTAAGATGGGTTTTTTTATGTCTCATTTTATGTGCCCGTGTGGTGAAACTGGTAAACACGTCGGATTCAAAATCCGGTGCTTCGGCTTGTCGGTTCGAGTCCGACCACGGGTACCACCTAAACAATCAACTCTTACTTTTTTTAATTTACAATCACTGTTTTTATAAAATATTTTTCTATTACTCTGTTTTAATACAACTTTTATTCCCTTTTGATATAATTATCAGTAATATCTTTAGGTATTACAAATCATTATATGTAATATTAAGGATACTCATATGGAGATTCAATTTATCATTGCACTAGCATTGACACTCTTTTTTGCTTCAGTAGTACATGGCAGTATTGGTTTTGGGTTTGGAATGATTTCAACTCCTATTGTTGCACTCTTTACAGACATGCAAACCACCATCATGTATATGCTCATACCTACCATGGTAGTTAATATTGTCAGTATTTCAAGTGAAGGTCACTTTTTTCAAGCACTTAAAAAATTTTGGTTTATCATCACACTCATGGTTTTAGGAAGTGCCTTAGGTACAATTTTACTGATTTATACCAACTCTGAACTCTTTAAACTCTTGCTTGCAATCATTATCTTTTTGTATCTTTTACAGTCAATGGTAAAAATTGAAGCAACCTTTGTATCTAAATATCCAAAAAGTTCAACTTATGGATTGGGAATTATAGGTGGAGTTGTTTCGGGTTTAACGAACATTGTGGCACCTTTGATGATCATGTACACTTTGGAGCTTAAATACAGTCGCAAAGATACCATTCAACTCTCTAATTTATGTTTTCTATTTACTAAGATAGGTCAACTCTCTATATTTTTATATTATGGTGCATTTACCATGGAGGATTTCAATATATCGATGATAAGTGTCGTTATTGGAAGTATAGGGATGTATTTGGGTATTAAAATAAGTAAAAAAATAGATGCGAAGTTTTATGCACAAATACTCAAAGGTCTACTTTTTATTATTGCAACCACACTGGTGGTGCAAACCATACATTTTTAAAGGATTATAATGGATTTAAATTTGGTGAAAGTCTTTATTGCTGTGGCTCACACAAAAAGCATCTCTAATGGAGCAAAAGAGTTGGGATTTACCCAATCAAATGTTACTTTGCGTATAAAACAGCTTGAAAAAAGTTTGGGTTATGAGCTCTTTCATAGAACCAATAGAGGTGTGGTTCTGAGCTTTGAAGGTGAAAAGTTCTACCCTTATGCCATAGAAATTGCAAAAAAAGTAGAAGAAGCAACACAACAAATGAGAAATATCAATCATCAAGAGCTTCTGAAAATTGGCTCCACCCAATCCAATGCAACCATACGTCTTATTCCTATTATTGAGATGCTCAAAAAAGATTTTGAAGATATGAAAATAGAGTTCACCGTTGACAGCAGTCAAGAGTTGGTCAACAAACTGCTTAACTATGAGATTGATATTGCATTTATCAATGGTAACCCTTATAATAAAGATATCGAAATACTCAACAGTTTTAAAGATGAAATCTATTTTATAGAACCCAAAGACCAAACTGCACAAAACTACATCTTATCGTATAAAGAGAATTGCAGTTACTGTCTCTATTTAAAAGAGTATGTGCAACGTACAAAACCTGAAAACTATAAAACCATTGCTTTACAAAACTATGAGTTGATGCTGGGTTGTGTAAAAGCAGGTTATGGAGTCACCTTGCTTTCTAAAAAAATAGTTGAAAAATTTGGTTATTTAAATGATGTTAAACTTACAAAAGTGGATTCAAATCTCGATTCTCATTTAATATGCAGAAAAGATTATTTGCCCATGATAGAGGATTATCTTAGAAATATAAAAATATAAATCATTAAAGCAATGAGTTGTAAGCCTAAAAGATAGGACTCAGAGTTTTTAAGCTTCAGACTCATGAAAAGCATCAGACCCAACAAAGCTGTCAGGGTTATGGCTCCAAAGCCCAAGAGATATAAAAAAAGCACCATACACAAAAAAGCACTCACTTTGATGATAAGCATCGTTTTAGCTTCACCTAAAAGGATGGGAAGAGTACATACTCCCTCTTTTTTATCGCCACGAATATCTTTTATGTCTTTGATATTTGCACTGATGAAAAACAGAACAAATATAAATACCAACAAGGTTTTATCGCTGTTAATAAAGGTTAAATTCCCTTCAAACAATGTTACTCCAAGCAAATAAACACTCACTGCAATACAAGATAATGTCATGTTTGCAAAAATAAAATGCCGTTTCAATCGTAACGGTTTTGCAGAATAGAGATAACTTAATGACAAAATCAACATTGAAAGAACAAAAAAGTGTTCATTAATACTCAAAGCCATCAATAATGCCATAAACAAATAAAAGTTTTTGAGTTCAATACAGTGTTCAAATGTAATAACTTGCATCACCAAAGGTCTTTTAGTATTGGATATTTTATCAATCTCTACATCATAAATATTGTTTAAAACCGTTGAGTAAGCAAACATAAAAAGTAAAGCCAAAGCAGCCATACACACTTTTTGTACATCAAAGAGATTTACTGTTTCCCACCCTATAGTATTGTTTTTCAGTGTCATGACAAACCCAAAAAGAAAAAGCCCCAAATAGATTGTAAAGCGTTCGATCCGAATGCTGTCTCGTATTGTATCTCTCATACTTTTGTCAAACTGTTTAAAAATAACTCCCAGTAGCAATAAAACCAATGGCAAATAGATATAGAGATTAAATTGCACATCGGATTTTGTTCTTAAAAAAGAGTTATTTATAATCTCTTCAAAACGAGTATCTAAAAAAAAGTTATAAAAAGCAGGTAAATACCCATACATATAAATAATGGTATAGATTAAGAGTACAGACAACAAAGCTTTCATATGTTTTTTACTCTCAATATAGACAAAAGCATAAGCAAAGATTAACACCAAGGCAATCTCCACTCTAACACCCTTGGTTGCAAAAGCAAGCTCTACAAAAGGGTTAAATGTGTTTAGAAAGGAGAACCAAAAAGTATCAAAAGAGTGGTTATAAACAATGGTTCCACTTTCAAATACAAAGTAGTCTAAAATTGGCACGATGATGATAATACCAAAGAAGTGCAAAGTTACCTTGAAAGTATTGATAAAACTAACAGGTGTGAGATAAAAAAGAATCAAAGAGATAAATGCATAAAGAGTCAACCAAGAGATAAAAATATGTACATAATCAACCAAGATGTAGTAAAATGAGCTCTTTAGCGTTAGAAAATGACCCGATTCAAATACAAACTCAAGAACCGTTCGTATGATAACAATACAAAGAAAAGTTAAAAGAAATGAGTTAAGAGTTAACTCACCTCTTTTTATGTCGTTTATATACTCAGTTACAAATTTTAGCAACTTTTTCAACACTTACTTTCAGACGCTCTTTTGCATGTCCTTGAATGGTATAGTTTTTTGATATTTCATACCCTTTCCAAAAAAGAGCCCCAGTCTCTTTACCTTCATACGTATTGAGTACTTTATCACCAAATGGTGTATCCACATAGATACACATTGGTTCGTTGCTCGAAGCTTTCAGTGTAACGACACTGTTAAAGTCTTTGTCGTATGTCTTTTCATCAAATGTAAGTTCAACTTCTGCATTTTTAATATTGGCTTCATTGAATCGTTTGTTAATCACTTTGACAATATCTTGTTTCACACTTAGAATTTTTGGTTTCCAATTGACTAACTTTTCATCTTCTAAAAACTTATCCAACAAGCTCAACTCTTCATTTTTAACGTCTAATGCATGATCTAAAGCCTCATAATACTCTTGAGGAATCACTTTAATCTCCACAACTGCCAAATCAATTCTAGGCTCATCTTCCCCTACTTCAAACTGAAACTTGAAGTTATCTTCGGGAGCTAATACAAACTCCTCTTCATGTGTTGAACTTCGTCTTTTTGAGACCAATTTACTTTCACTACCACTCTCACTGCTCCATGCTCCACCTTTATCATAAACTTCATATTTTGAGTATTTCCCTGTCCACTCTTGTTTAAGCTTTACATAGTAGTAGTTTTTTGAAGTGTTATCGATACGATAAATTGCTTTATATCCATATACTTTTTCATCATAACCACCACTTGAATAACTCTTATCTTCATATTTGGTTTGATTGTACGCTTTTCCATTGATATAAGTCGTTGTGTGTTGTGGAGAAGAGTAAGATGTTGATGTGTATGGTACATATCGCTCTCCAATGGTTCCATGTTTAAAGTTCTGTTTCATGGTCAAACCGGCAAGCTTTAAAAATGACTGATTATCTCTTGAAGTTTTTAAATTTTCCAAATAGGCTTTCAATGCAACTACATCATTCAAGCTGTTTTCAAAAAAGCTTTTTTGAGTCATGTACTCTTGCAATTTTTCTAAGTTATCTGTAATCTCTTTAAAATTATATTTGGTCAACTGGATTCTATCTCCAATATACAATTCATTTGCATTTGCAAAAAAAGTTGCAATATTTTTTTTAGTTTTTAGAATAGGTATACTTTTTAGAGTTTTAGAATCAAGTAAAGAGAGTTTGTTTTTTGCACTTCGATACAAAATAAATTGATTCACTCTTTCAAGCTTATATACTTGTGACTCCAACTTAACACGGTCTGTAATCTTTTTTTGAACCAAATCAAACACTTGAATGCTCTTCTGATTTGATGTTGATAAAAATAGTTTATCCCCTATAAGGGTACTGTCCGTAACTCGCTCTTTAAATGGTCGTCGAACTTTATAGAGCAGATTCATTGTATTGCTGTCATACACTTCCAGTCTTAATTCATTTAAAACTATCAAGTATTTATCACTTACAATCAGCTCATCAGTACTTCTTTTAGAAAGTCTTTTTAATGATTTTAGATTTTTTGTATCTCGTACTACAACGGTATCAAAAATGTAGTAATACAATTTATCATTGACTAGTTTCATATCATAAATACTGCTGTTTTCAAGTCGTCCTTGCACTCTTTTATGTGTTTTTTTACTGAATACTTGAAGAGTATCATCATACCCTTTTCTTTCATAGTTTTTATAACTTGCCACAAAGATTTTATCTTTATTCATTAAAACTTTTTGAATGCTTCCAATATTATTGACTTTGATTGTTTGTATCTCTTTAAGTCTGTCCTTATCAATAACTGTGATTGCATTATCAGAAAAACCATAAAGTTTATTTTCACCAATTGTAAAATATTCAGCAGGAAAATATGTTTCTGAAACACTATAGTTTGAAAAAGCAAATGGTTTTTCAGAATTAAGTTTTTGAAGACCCAATTCAAGTTTCTTTTGGGTTTCATTCAAGTGAGTTATTTTTGCATCAATCGCACTAAAAAGCTGATAACGCATCGCTTTTGCAGCATCGATCTCTTTTGGGATATCTGCAAATGTACCCTCTTCTAACAACTTTTCTAATTCAGCTTTTTTTGTTAAATCATTTGAAGCTACTTCGACTTTAATCTCTTCAAAAACGACCTCTTTAGGATTAAAATCGGAATACGAACCTTGTGAACCACACCCTTGAATAAGTACCGTCACCATACTTACTATAAACAACAAACCATAACGTCGTAACATAAACTTCCTCTCTGTTCTTAAAATGTGATTATTATATACTCAAAAAGGTAAAAGAGAAGTTAGAAAGTGACAAAAAAAGTTATTAATTGATAACATAAAGTGCTATTTCATCAGCAAGCAAGTAGTTAAGTGCAAAAAATTGCTCATTTTTTAAAACCAATTGTCCATTCTCTATAAGCTCTTTTGCTCGTTCAAATTCATCCTCATTTAAAAGACTCTTCTCAAATCCTACCACACTGCGAAGTCCTAAGAGAATTCTCTCTGTTTTAATATCTTCTTCACTTAAATTTTCAATCTCATAGGTGTTGGGTGCTGAAATAAACTGGTCAATCTCACTGGTAGCGTAATAACGTTTGTTATTAATACACCCTACTGCGCCTGCACCAATTCCCAAATACTCTTTATATTTCCAATAACCCAAATTGTGTTGTGAACGTGCTTCGTTTGAAAGAGCAAAGTTAGAGATTTCATACTGCTTAAATCCTTTTGTTTCTAAATACTCAAAGAGTTGAACACTCAACTCTTCATCATCTATTTTAACGCGTTTTTGGTCAAAGAATTTTGTGCCCTCTTCCAGAGTTAAACTGTAAGCACTGATATGATTGATTGGCAAACTTGTCATGATATCAATGTCTTTTTTCACACTCTTTAAGGTATCGTTTGCCACCCCATAAATCAAATCACAATTGATGTTTTTAAAACCAATCTTATAAGCAATATTAACTGCTTGAATCGCTTTTTGCCCATTATGTGCTCGTCCTAAAAACTTCAGTTTGTCATCATCAAAACTTTGTACCCCAAAACTGATACGATTCACACCCAAATCATACATCTCTTTTTGCCATTGAAGTGTGGCACTGTTGGGATTAGCTTCAGTGGTTATTTCAGCATTTTCGAGCAAATATGGTTGAATAAGATCAAAAATAGGTGCAAAATGTTTGGCTAAAATCGTACTTGGCGTACCTCCGCCAATAAAGAGTGTTTCAATTGTGGGTTGGTATTTTTCTAACGATGTTTTTAACTCTAAATATAACGCTTTCATATAATTTTCTTTGAGATGAAACATGGTTGTATAGGAGTTAAATGCGCAGTAAAAACATTTACTGTCACAAAAGGGGATATGCAAATATAAAAGCAATTTTTAATCCTAATTTTAATATAATCTAGCCTCAATTATAAGGAAAAAATTATTTATGACTGATAAAATGGAAGAGATACCGACACAAAAAGATAATAAGAACTATAGACCCAATGTTGCAGCAATCGTACTATCAGCCAAATACCCTGAAAAATGTGAAGTTTTTATCGCTTCAAGAACGGATGTAGAGAACGCTTGGCAGTTTCCACAAGGGGGAATTGACGAGGGGGAGAATCCCAAAGAGGCCCTTTACAGAGAATTAGAGGAAGAGATTGGGACAAGTCATATTGAAATCATTGCTGAATACCCAGAGTGGGTAAGCTACGAGTTCCCTCCTGCCATTGCAGAAAAAATGAAACCTTATGATGGACAAATACAAAAATACTATTTGGTGAAACTCAAGCACGGTGCAAAAATCAATATTGATACCCACCATACGCCAG
The DNA here is from genome assembly GCF_004116335.1 of Candidatus Marinarcus aquaticus. Classification (NCBI taxonomy): domain Bacteria; kingdom Pseudomonadati; phylum Campylobacterota; class Epsilonproteobacteria; order Campylobacterales; family Arcobacteraceae; genus Candidatus Marinarcus; species Candidatus Marinarcus aquaticus. The sequence continues at coordinate 193,627 of NZ_PDKN01000002.1, read as the reverse complement.
AATTCAGTGAATATAAATTTGTACCAACTGAAAACATATACGACTATATCACCTTTTTTAAACGAACGGTGTATAAACAAGTATTGAAATATTTTAGAAAAGAGGGTTATATTTAATCATGCTAAAAGTATTAAAATTTGGAGGTACCAGTGTAGGTACACTGGAACGTATTCAAAACGTAGCAGAAATCATTAAAAAAATAAAAGATGACGGCCATGATGTCATTGCCGTGGTATCTGCAATGAGTGGTGAGACCAATAAACTCATTGAATACGCAGAACACTACTCAAAGACACCAAGTGAACGAGAGATGGACATGTTGTTAAGTTCAGGAGAGAGAGTTACTTCTGCACTTTTATCCATTGCATTGAATGAACAAGGGTACAAAGCCACATCGATGAGTGGTCGAGAAGCAGGTATTTATACCAATAACTCGCACACAAAAGCTCGAATTGAAGAGATTGACACTACCAATATGAAAAATGCCATCAATGAAGGAAATATCATCATTGTTGCTGGTTTCCAAGGGGTAACTTTAGAAGGTCATCGTGTCTCAACACTTGGTCGAGGTGGGTCAGATTTAACAGCTGTAGCTATTGCAGGAGCAATTCAAGCAGATGTGTGTGAAATCTATACAGACGTTGATGGGATTTATACCACCGACCCAAGAATTGAACCTAAAGCAAAAAAACTGGAGAAAATCTCATATGATGAGATGCTAGAACTTGCGAGTTTAGGAGCAAAAGTCTTACAAAACAGATCGGTTGAAATGGCGAAAAAATTAAATGTAAATTTAGTATCACGAAGCAGCTTTACGCCAGAAGTTGAAGGTACGTTAATCACAAAGGAAGAGAATATTATGGAAAAACCAGTTGTAAGTGGGATTGCATTGGATAAAAACCAAATTCGTGTGGGTATGTATGGTGTTATTGACCGACCAGGTATTGCATCAACTATCTTTACTGCTCTTGCAGATGCAAACATCAACGTAGATATGATTGTTCAAACCAGAGGTGCTGATGGAAAAACAGATTTGGACTTTACCATTCCAAGAACCGATTGGGAAGTATGTAAAAAAGTGATGTCTCAATTCAAAGAAGAAGCAGAAAAAATTGATTATAACGACACCATTTGTAAAGTCTCTATTGTAGGTGTAGGGATGAAGTCTCACACGGGTGTTGCTTCTAAAGCATTCAGCGCGTTAGCCAATGAGAACATCAACATCAGAATCATCTCAACAAGTGAGATTAAAATCTCAATGATCATTGAAGAGAAGTATGCAGAACTTGCTGTCAGAGCACTTCACGATGCATATGATTTAGATAAGTAGGTTTTAAACAGTGCAAGAATTTTTAAACTGGACCATTGACACCATTCGAGATGACAAACTCATCTCGCCATGGTTAGAAGAGAAAAAGTATGAGTGGACACCTATTGTCGCAAAATCCATCACCAATATTTTAGACAAAGGTCGTTCTGTTATTATCATCACAGATAAAGACCGTGAATGGTTTTTAGAGTACATTCTTACCAATATCAATAACAGCAAACTCAATCGTCCTTTCTTGCCCTTTTATGACTTTAAAGCCTTTTATCGACAAATTGATAACCCAAAGCAGTCTGAAGATGATATTAATTTCATCAAAGATATGCTCAATATCTCATTTCCACATGGATACTGTTTTTGGTATATTGGACGAAGCCAAGATATTCGTGCAACAATTCCTAAAATCAGTAAAAACTCATTTCTTTGGTTATTGGACGAAGAGAGACAAGATGCGTTCAATCTTAGAAGCAGTGATGAAGCTTTGGATATGAAACTGCTTCAAATGTTCCGTTTATATAATAAAACCCTCAGTGCAACACTCTTTGCAGAAGTAAATGTAGAGAACTGATATGGCCATTCCAACCATACACACATCAACAATTCTTATTATTAATGATATAGATGCAACACTGCAAACACTCAAACAAACACTGCCTCCTCACTTCACACGTATTATTCGAAATGAAGAGAAGGATGAGTTTTTAATTGCTCAAGCCAATGCAACCATTAAAGAAGCTTATATTGCGTCCAATGAAACCAAATATATTATTCTTTGTGGAAGCTCTTTTAGAAAAGAGGCTCAAAATTCTCTGCTGAAAGTTTTAGAAGAACCTCCTAAAAATATTGTTTTTATTATCATCACCACCTCAAAATCAACACTGTTGCCTACCATTATTTCAAGAATGCCTTTGAAATATCTAAAAAAACACAGTGTCGTTGAACCTTCAAACATTGATATTGCAAAACTGGATTTAAAAGAGGCGTATGCTTTTTTAAAACAGAATCAAAAAATTTCAAAACTAGAGGCCAAACAACTCGTTGAGTCATTGCTTTATAAAGTCAATATGCAACGCATCAAACTCTCAAAAAAAGAGTTAGAGAGTTTTTCTACCTCAATCAAACTCTTAGAGCTTAATACTCGCCCTATTCATGTTATAACCACACTGATGCTCAATTTAGTGCATTTAAAACACAAAAATAAGAGTTAACAATGAATCTGTACAAACTCTCTTTGCATGAAGTAAACAAAGCTTTTGAAAAACTGGGTTGCGATAAGCCCGGAACCAAAATCTTGGCTAAAAAATGTGATGTTCATACCATTTATATCAAAAACCTTCATGTGGGAGCTGCAAACATTTTAAAACAAGATGCGCTCTCAATTGGTGCAGACTTAGCTGTTCCTATGGGGGTGATTGTTGCACGAGAGCCTTATGTAGATGCTATTTTAATTGCCAATAGCAAACAGCTTGAAGTATTAAGTGTCAAAGAGAGAGCCCAACCTTTTGGATTAAAGGCCATTGCTAAAGAGTTAAAATCGTTTCTTTTTACAAAACAAGCACCCACAAAAATTATGGGTATTATCAATGCCAACGAAGACTCTTTTTTTAAAGATAGTCGTTTCAATGGATCAAATGCAGTTAAACGTATGGAAAAGCTTATCCATGATGGTGCCCAAATCATTGATTTAGGGGCTGTTTCAAGTAGGCCCGGTAGTGTTGCAGTCAGTGCTCAAGAAGAACTTTCTCGAATCAAACCTATTTTAGATACGATTAAAATAGAAAAACTCTATGAAAAGGCCACTTTTTCTTTAGATTCTTATGCACCAGATGTTTTAAAATATGCCATGGATTGTGGGTTCAGTATCATCAATGATATTACTGGTTTAGCCAACAATGAAGTGGCAAAAGTAGCTGCACAATATGATGCCACAGTTGTGATCATGCACATGCAAAATGACCCAAGAAACATGCAAGATGATCCACACTACGAAGACGTTATCAGTGAAGTGCATGACTTTTTCCAAGAACGAATCGAAAAAGCGCACTCATTTGGTGTAAAAAAGATTATTTTAGATGTAGGTATTGGATTCGGTAAAACGCTCGAACACAACCTGAAACTTCTAAAGAATCATGAACACTTCAGATATTTTGGATACGAACTCTTAATTGGTGCAAGCAGAAAATCGATGATTGATAAGATTGTACCTTCAGACATTTCTGAACGTCTTCCAGGGACACTTGCCATTCATTTAGAGGCGATTAAAAACGGGGCTTCTATTGTGCGTTGTCATGACGTTAAAGAGCACCATCAAGCCATAAAAGTACAAGAGGCGATTCAAAGTAATCTTTGATTTACGCTTTCTCTTTTATAACAGGCAAAGCAATTCGAAAACATGCTCCCATAAATGTTTGTGTTCCATGTTTAAAGTGCGTATTTTGTACACTTAAAAGACCATTAAACTTTCTTTCAACAATCTCTTTGCTCATATATAAACCTATTCCCGTACCTTGACTTTGATGTTTGGTTGTAAAATATGGGTCAAATACTTTTTGAATGATCTCTTCAGGGATTCCACCCCCATTATCTATGATAAAAATGATGTTTTCATCCTCTATTTGCATTGAACGTATGAAAACTTTTCGCTCTTGGTCTTTTTTATCCAGCATCACATCTTTTGCATTATTAAGTATATTTATAAATACTTGTGAAAGCTCCGTACTGCTTCCTAAAACCATCAAATCTCTTTGATTAAAATCCGTAACAATTTCAATATTGTTGTCTTTAAATGTAGAAGAGATAATCATAAGTGTGTCTTCCATTGATTTGACCAGGTTAAAGGGTTTTTTTTCTAAATCATTTTTAAAGAAACTTCTAAACGTATTGATGGTTTCAGATAAAAAATCAGTATTATTAAGCATCATGTTATAATAGTATTCAAACGTTTCATCATTAAGCATTTTCAAATCTTTTTGCAGTTTAATCGCACTGATTGCTGCAGTGATGGCACACAAGGGCTGTCGCCATTGGTGAGCAATATTGGCAATCATTTCACCTAATGCGGCATAACGTGCTTGTTGCATCATTTGTTGATCTTTTTTACGGTTATTCTCTACTTCCAATCCCACTTTTTGTGTCAAGTTTTCATTTAAATCTTGCAATTCACGCGTTTTTTGGGCAACTTTCATCTCTAAATTATCGTTGAGTTCTTGAATGAGTTTATAATCTTTACTCATCTTCTCTTTAGCTTTTAAAAGCTTTTGTTGATTGTTATACAGCTCTTTAAATAGTTTCTTTAAATAGTTTGCAAGTTCTTGATACTCTACAATTTTCAGTGAGAGTTCCTTTTGTTCACTGTTACTGTTTTCAAAAAACTCTTTGGCATAGATTTTCAGACTCTCAATAGGTCGTATCAACAGTTGATTAATTAAATAAATAAATAACATAACCACAAGAAGTGTAAAAATAGAGATGATCAGTAAATCTCGTTTGATGATTCTTTTGATGCTTTCTAATGCATCATTTTGTAAAATCATTTTGATATTCAATCTACTCTCTTGTTCATCAAAATATAAAGCAGCTCTATATCCCAATTTATCCATGTCATCAGCGAAATGTTCAATTGCTCCAAAACGTTCAATGGAAGCGAAGCCATTACCATACTCATTATCTTCTAAAATCAAATCATCATTATACAACAACATGATTTTTTCTAATTTGGTATTTTTTTTAATATCATTTAAAAGCTTGAGGTTGTTTTTTAGTTCAACTCCACCTGCAAACAGACCAATAACTTCACCTGTTTTAGGATCAACAATTCCTTTAGTAATGACAATAAAAACCAATGTCTGATCATTGCTTTTTACTTTAATCAAATGCTTTTTAGAGGAAGAGGTTTTAACACGTTTAAGTTCATGAACCAAAGGAGTGATGTCATATAAAAAAAATCCAGCCAATGCAATGTCATCTTTTTTTGAAGGAATGACAGCCATAAAATCTAATGATTTTACAATTGATTTATTAAGTTGATTTTCTAAAAACTCTGTGTTGCCCTCTTTTATCGCTTGCAGTTCATTTGCAGATAAAAAAATGGAGTTAACAACCGAAAGTATTTTTTCAATTTCGTAATCAAATATGGTTTGAGAAAGGCGAATACTTTGTTCAAAATACTTTTTTGACTCACTGATAAAAAGTTCATTAAGCCCCCGTTTTGAAAACGTATATGTCAATAGTATGATAATTGAGACCGTAAAAAGTGTTAAAAATACAAAAAGTGTTTTAATACTTATTTTAAGATTTTTCAATGACTGTACCTAAATGCTCGCTGTTTGAATGATTCTATTTCCTCTTTGGTACTGTTTTTATCCACCAACTCAAACTGCCCTGAATAAATGGTAGGAACGCTTTTGTTCATAATATCAAGCTTAATTGCTTCAGCCATAGCTACACCATTGTCATCATTCATTCGCATCGCCGTAACGTCAAGTTTTCCTTCTTGAATCATCTGAAGCTCTAAGCTTCCACCACCCCAACCATTGATCATGATTTTTTCTTTCATGCCCAATTCTTCTAAAGCTTCACTCGCACCCACAGCAATGTCCGTTGAACAGTTGTAAATAAAACTTATGTTATCAAGTCCTGAATACTCTTTGACTATTCGTTTTGCCAACTCTTTCTTCACATAAGTGTAATAAGCACCTTTAAGAGTGTAATCATCTTTAAAAATATGAATAAAACTGTCGCCTCGCATCTGAGAGATGTACCCTTCGTTATGATACAACATCAAATAATTAGAATGTTTAGGAAGTGTTTTTGCATAATACTTAGCTAACAATTTTGTACCCTCTACATGGTCAAATCCAACATACATAAAAGGTTGCGTATCACCCCATTGTTTCAATGGTGTCGTAATATTTTGCAAAATCAGTTTTGGTTTTTTATTGGTAATAAGTTGTGAAATGAGTTTTTTATGCCCATCAATATTGAGTGTAAAAACCAGATAATCACTCTTTAAAGCCAATAGCTCTTTCAATTTTTGTTGCATTGTTTTCACATCATTCTCATCTACAAAAACAGGAATAACTTCATAATTCACATGTAACTCTTGTAAACGTGCTTCAAACGAGGTTTGACTTCGTTTCCAATAATCTGTAATTTGATTACCCGGATACAACAAGGCAATTTTAACTTTTTTGTGTGTTTGTGTTAAAGGAACTGCGTTACCTTGAACCATTTTATTGAAATGTTGCATGTAATACTTTTGTTCAGGATTTTTTTCAACATATTCATCAATGGTCCAATACGCATTAGCACTCAGCTGAAGTACACAAAAAAAAATCAATATGAGATAACGCATGTCCTATCCTTTGGTTAGAGTATTTCGTGTAGAGAATTTGCCTTTATCATCCACTTTTTTAATTGCTCATAATCATCATTTTCAACCATTGTTTTCACCATTTGCATCTGTTTTTCAAACACTTCAATGGAACTGAGTAAGTTTTTTTTGTTTTGTTTGAAAATATCGGTCCACATATCGGGGCTTGATTTAGCAATACGACTCATATCTTTAAAACCACCCGCAGCTAAGGCAATGATTGATTTTGGATCTTCATGTCCCATGACCGTATTGGCTAATGAAAAAGAGATGGCATGAGGCAGATGTGACATATAACACGCATGAATATCATGGTCTTTTGCATCCATAACCACAATACGCATACCAATGCCTTGAAAAATCCTAAAAGCTTTATTGACATGTATGTTTTCATTCTTTTCTAAATTACATAAAACAACCGTTTTACCTTCATACAACTCATCAATTGCTGCTTTTGGTCCAGATTTTTCTGTTCCAGTCATAGGGTGTGCTGCAATAAACTGCTCCCTGATACTCTCTGGTACATTTTCAATAATAAACTCTTTGGTTGAACCCAAATCAATGATGGTTGTATTTTTTGATATATCTAAAAATTGTGGGAACATCTCAATGATTGCATCAACTGGAATGGCCAAAATAATCACATCCGATTGCTCTTTTAATGCATCTAAATCCATTATTTCATCAACCAAACCTAATTCTAAAACCTCTTTTTTAGTTGATTCTCTGCTCACGTAACCGTATACATTTTTTGCAATGGAGTATTTTTTTACTGCTTTAGCAATCGATCCTCCCATTAAACCCAATCCAATAATTCCTATATTCACTGTAAACCTTTAAATAATCTATTAAATTTCAAAATATTATATCTTAACCATCCTATAAAGTTTATTTAGTTATATTAGCTACTTTATTTTATAACTACAATACTAAGGATAACTGTGAAAAAAAGTGTCGCTTTTATATCTATTGCGCTAGCTTCGATACTTGGAGCCCAAACAATTCAAAAAATTGAGTTTAAAAACCTATCAAAAGTTTCTCCAAAAATTGCCCTAGAAACGATTGATATTAAAGAAGGTGATGAGCTAGACGTTGATAAAGTAAATGAAGCCATTAAGAAATTTTATCGATTCGGCTATTTTGATGACATCAGAGTAAACGACAACAAAGGAATCTTAGAATTTATTTTTACAGAAAAACCATCCATTGCAAATGCAGAAATGAACGGTTATAAGTCACGACAAGAAGATATTGATGAAGTGCTAAAACGAATTGGTCTCTCAAAAGGAACCATGTACACAAAAGCAAAAATCCAAAATGCCAAAGAGCAACTCTTAACAGAACTTCAACGAGAAGGGTACGTCAACTCAGTCGTTGAAATCACTATTGATAAACTCAATGATGATTCCGTTGCAGTTACAGTAGATGTAAACAAAGGGGATGAAATTATCATCAAAAAAGTAAACTATAATGGAGCTACTTATTTAGATGAAGATGATTTCGAACCCGTAACAGCGAACAGAGAAGAAGACTTTGTCTCTTGGTGGTTTGGACAAAACAGTGGGGAAGTAATGGTAGATCAACTCCCTTATGAGAACATGCGAATCAACGAACTCTATTTTGAACATGGATTCTTGGACTCCAAAGTAAAACCACCTTTTATGAAAGTAGACTTTGCAGCGAACCAAGCAAAACTGGACTTTTTTATTGAAGAAGGGGTACAATACAGTGTGGATGATGTAATCATCTATTTGGATGCTTCTATTATGGACCCAGCAAGCCTTTACCCAAAACTTCAACTTGAAAAAGACGATGTGTTTAATATGAAGAAGCTTCGAAAAGATGTGGAGTATATTAAAACACAAATTGCCGATTTGGGGTATGCTTATACTCAAGTACAATTTGATATTAAAAAAGACACTGAAAATAAAAAAGCCAGTATCGTTTATTCTGTCATTCCAGGTAAAAAAGTATACATCAATGATGTTTATATCTCTGGAAACACCAAAACATTAGACCGAGTTATAAGAAGAAATGTCTATTTGGCTCATGGGGATTTATACAGCTTAACAGACTATAAAGACTCTATCAGTAAATTAAAACGTCAAGGTTTCTTTGAAGACGTAACGATTGATCAAAAAAGAATTTCTGAAGATAAAATGGACTTAATTGTCAAAGTGAAAGAGATGCCAACGGGTCAACTCATACTTGGTGGTGGATTTGGTTCATATGATGGTTTCATTGTAAATGCCTCAATTCAAGACAGAAATATCTTTGGTTCAGGTCTTAACTTAGGTTTCTCTATTGATACTTCAGATAAAAGAGATAACTTTGAACTCTCTTTAGCAAACCCAGCAATTAATGACAGCAGTTACAATGGAAGTTTCAGTATTTATAATCGAACACTCGATATTGAACACGACAATGATTATGGAGAGTATGATCTGGATAAAAAAACAACGGGATTTTCTATCAGTGTAGGAAAAGAACTCACACGAAACTTTTATGCAGGGTTAACATATAAACTAGAGAACATTGAAGAAGAGTTTGATTATGAAGACGATTATGCTTCCAATAAAGCCAATCCATCTAATTTTATGAGAGAAGATGAAGATTACCTTTTAAGCTCTATTACACCTTATATTAATTACAACTCAACAGATGATTACTATTTTCCAAGAAATGGTATTAAAGCAGGAACCTCTTTAGAGTTTGCAGGTGTAGGGGGAGATGCAAAATACATTGAGAGTTCAACGTACTTTAAATACTTCTACTCGCTTGAAAACTGGTTAGATTGGGATGCTGTATTCAGATATAGAGCCAATCTTAAAATCATTGAAGATAACGGTATGGTTCCATACGGAAGTTCATTCTATTTAGGGGGACCAAAATCACTCAGAGGATATGAATCATATGCATTTGGTCCAGATTATGATGAAAATGTCAATGATGACCCATACACAAAAATGTTCACCAATGGTTTTGAATTGAGTTTCCCATTGGTGCCTTCTGCAAAAATGCGATGGGGTCTTTTTTATGATTACGGTATGATTGGGGAAGATTCATTTAATGATATTAAACGAAGTGGTACAGGTGCCCTTATTGAGTGGGTCTCACCATTTGGTCCACTGCAATTTATCTTTGCTCAACCAATTGATGATGAATCAGGAGATAAAACATCAACCTTTGAATTTAGTTTAGGAACCAGCTTTTAATGATTGATTTAGAGAAGAGATTGACGAAAGAGGAGGCACTTGATTTAATTCAAAATATGCCTCTTTTAGAACTGGGAGAGTTGGCATTTGAAAAAAAACTTCAACTGCATCCTACTAAAACCACTACTTTTGTGGTTGATAGAAACATAAACTATACCAATGTCTGTTTTGTAGATTGTAAATTCTGCGCTTTTTACAGACATGGACGAGACGATGATGCCTATATTTTATCCTATGAAGAAATTGATCAAAAAATTGAAGAGCTTTTAGCCATTGGTGGAACTCAAATTTTAATGCAAGGGGGTGTTCACCCTAAATTAAAAATTGATTTTTATGAAGATTTAGTTGAACACATTCATACAAATTTTCCACAAATCACACTGCACTCTTTTTCAGCTATTGAGATTGATTATATTGCAAAGGTTTCTAAACTTACTTATAATGAAGTTTTGACACGACTTCAAGCAAAAGGGTTAAGTTCTATTCCTGGAGCTGGAGCTGAAATATTAAGTGATCGAGTACGAGATATTGTCGCACCTAAAAAACTGGATGCTCAAAAGTGGTTGGATGTCCATGAAGCTGCTCACAAAATTGATATGAAAACAACTGCAACCATGATGTTTGGTACCGTTGAAACCGATGAAGAGATCATTGAACATTGGGATAAAATCAGAGAACTTCAAGACAGAACGGGTGGTTTTAGAGCCTTTATCATGTGGTCATTTCAAAGTGCCAACACCAAACTGCTTCAAGAAATACCCGATTTAAAACCACAATCTTCAAATCGATATCTCAGACTGCTTGCCGTTGCACGACTCTTTTTAGACAATTTTAAAAATATTCAAAGTTCATGGGTTACTCAAGGAAGTTATATTGGTCAAATGGCTCTTAAATTTGGTGCCAATGACTTAGGAAGTACCATGATGGAAGAGAATGTAGTAGCTGCTGCAGGAGCTACAAACTGCATGAATCAAGATGAAATGATACAACTCATCAAAGATGTGGGGGAAAACCCTGCTAAACGAAATACTGCCTACGAAATACTAGAAAGGTTTTAAAATGACTAAGCTATCACGCTTACTTTTTAATCTTTTATTCATTACACTATGTACACAAGGATTTTTAATGAGTGCTACAATTAAGCATGTTACAATAAGTGGTGTTGAAATACCCGTTATTTTTGAGCAAGAGAACTCACTGCCGACATTTAATATGCAACTTGTATTTAAAAACTCAGGTTATATACAAGATAAAACAAAACCAGGACTTGCCAATATCAGTGCAAAACTTTTAAACGAAGGAACAAAAGAGCTAGGAAGCGTAAAGTTTGCCCAAAAGCTTGAAAACCGTGCAATTTCTTTAAGTGCATCCAATGGGTTTGAAACCTTTGTGATTGAATTAGCGAGCTTAAAAAGTGAATATACAACAGGCTTAAAACTTTTAAAAGATTTGTTGGCTTCACCTAATTATGATAAAAACGTTCTTGATAAAATTAAAACAACACAAATGGGTGTTTTGAAACGTAAAGAGAATGACTACGATTATGTTGCAAAAAATAACCTCAAAAAGCTTATTTTTAAAGATACAGCTCTTGAAAACCCTTCAAGTGGAACCATTGAGTCTATTGCAAATATTAAAGTCAAAGATATCAAAGCTTTTTTAGATAATGCATTGACGTTAAATAACTTAATTGTCGTTGCAGGCGGTGAGATTACGTTTGAAGAGTTAGAAAAACAAATCAAAAAACTTCTTACAAATCTTCCAAAAGGAAAAAATGAGGAACTTGAAACCATTTCAATCACAAGCAAAGCTCAAGTTAAAGAGGAGATCAAAGAGACAGAACAAGCCTATATCTATTTTGCCAGTCCATTCTTTATGACCTCACAAGACCAACACACCTATTTAGCAAAAGTGGCTTCATTTATCCTAGGTGGAAGTGGTTTTGGTAGCCGTCTTATGGAGGAGATTCGTGTGAAACGTGGTTTAGCTTATAGTGCATATGGGTATATCTCAGTGAATAAATCACACACCTACTTTACTGGTTATTTACAAACCAAACTAGAGAGTGCAAAAGAGGCTCAAGAACTCGTACAAGAGTTGGTCAATGAGTTTGTGAAAAAGGGAGTGACACAAAAAGAGTTAGATAGTGCAAAAAAATTCTTGCTTGGAAGCGAACCATTAAGAACTGAAACACTCAGTCAAAGACTGAACCGTGCATTTACCTACTATTATAGAGGTTTGGGTGCAAACTTTGCTGAACTTGAACTTAAAAAAATCGAAAAAGTGGAGCTTGAAGAACTCAATAACTTCATCAAATCACACCAAGAAATCGAACAACTCTCATTTTCGATTGTAAGGAAGTAGTGTGTTTAGATTTGCCGTAAGTCCAACTGAACCATTAAGTATCAACAGTCTTCGAATTGCTCTTTTAAACTATATTGTCGCTCAACAACACAAAGAAGAGTTGGTTCTTCGTATAGATGATACAGATAAAGAGCTCAACATTGAAAACTGTGAAAAAGAGATACAAGAACTTCTTACCCTTTTTTCAATTGGTCATTCACGTGTTATTTTTCAAAGTGAGAACTTAAAATATCATCAAAAAATGGCGATGCAACTTTTGATGCAAAAAAAAGCTTTTTCATGTTTTTGTTCACAAGAGAAACTCGATGAACTCAAAGAAGAAGCTCAACAAAAGAACACACTTTACTCATATGATGGTTTTTGTGCAACGCTAAGCGATGAAACGGTTTTAAATGTCAATGCTCCTTTTACAATCAGAATGCAAAAACCAACTGAAAATATTGAATTTTCAGACTCGCTTCAAGGGAGTGTAAACCATACACCTGATGAAATAGATGCCTTTATTATTTTGAAACATGATAAAACACCGACATATAATTATGCTTGTGCCGTTGATGATATGCTTTATGATATTTCAACCATTATTCGCTCTTCAAAGCACCTGCTGAACACAACTCGACAGATTCATATTCAAAAAGCATTAGGGTACAATAAAGTGATTGCTTATACACACTGCGCGGACATTAGTTGTGATATAAAAGAAGCCAACAGTGTCAAATACTTAATCGATGAAGGTTTTTTACCTGCAGCCATTGCAAACTATCTTGTGCTGTTAGGGAGCAATGCACCTAAAGAGATTTTTACACTGGAAGAAGCTCTTGAATGGTTTGATATTAATTCTTTATCCAAAGAGAATCTCACATTTGATATAAACAAATTAAAAGAGATCAATAAACAACATATTGAAACTATGGGAAATATGCGTCTGTCCAAAATCATTGGTTTTGCCGATGAAGATATAGGAAAACTTTCAAAACTCTATTTAAATAATTGCTCTACAATTAAAGAAATCAAGGCGAAAATGGATGCCATATTTGCACCTAAAAAACCAATTAAAAAATTTAAAGACGAGTTTCCTGTTTTAAAAGAGGCACTTGAAAAAGCACCCTACTTTGAGAACTTTGATGCCCTTTTAAACTATTTAAAACAAGAGACTCAATTTGACCTTAATGATTCAACAGCGTCACTTTGCTATATATTAACAGGAAATGAATCAGGACCTTCACTTGATGAAGTCTATCCTTTTATTAAAAACTATTTAGGAGAAATTGTAAAATGATTGATGCACTTATAAGCTCAGTTGCTGTCGTTGTTCTGGGGATAATAAAACTCTATTACTGGGTTATTATTATCTCAGCCATATTAAGTTGGGTCAGACCAGATCCATATAATCCAATTGTACAGATGTTAGATCGATTAACACAACCTGCCTATGCACTGGTTCGACGATTTATTCCAACAGTGGTCGGTGGTATTGATTTAGCACCACTGATTATTATCTTTATTCTTATATTTTTAGAGACCTTTTTAGCCAGAATTTTTGCTGGTATGCTTTAAATATAAAGAGTGTAAGATGAAAAGTTCTCTGCTTAGTAAGCTTTTCATGCTTACACTTTTGCTTTCAAACCTTTACAGTTCACAAATCAATCTGGCTTGGCTTCAAGAGCAACCCAAATCATTTGCCAGAGATTTTTATATCTTACAGTTTCTCAACCAAGAAATCACTCCTACACAAGCCATTGAAGCATTAGAGTTGATTCATAACATGAACTATAAGCTTTTCTTTGCTTATGCAAAAAAATTGCAACATGACGAGACTTATGCTGTAGTACAGTGTCTACAAGCGTCCACAAAAGAACTCATTCAAACGAATGCCGATTGTATTGCTGCTGGTCTGTCGACCTATGAAATGACTACTTTGACTTACATACAAAAAAAAGAGCTCTATGAAAAATTAAAAGAAAAATATCCCCAAAAAGCCGCCACACTGTTAATTTTAAATTCTCCACTTCCTTTTACAAAACTCATTGCAAGCCACAATGAAGGCTTTTTCGATGTTTTTAATCAAGTGGGTGCAGCCTATATAAAACACTATTTTAACTATAAACTTCCTAAAAACAGACTTGAACAGTTGCAAATAGATACAAAATTTAATCAAACCATTAAAATTATAGTAACCAACCTTGAGTTATCCAATTTGCAAACATCACTTTTAAAAGAGTTTAAAGCAGATATATTAACCTCCGATTCACTCTTTTATTTGGGCATCAATGCGTTAAGACACAACCACAATGAATTGGCAATCAATTATTTTAAAGCGGCATCACAAAAGAATTATTTACGATTTGAAAAAGACAAAATCAATTTTTGGCTCTATCAAACAACCAAAGATAAATCCTATCTTGAAACACTCAATAAGAGCAACGATATTAATATCTATACCCTCTTTGCAAAAGAGCAATTCAAAGAAGTCTTTACAAATATAGAGTATGATATTAAGCAACTTGATGAAAAAAGCAGTTTTGATGTCACCAATCCATTTTTATGGCAAAAAATAAAAAATGAACTGACAACAAATTATGATATTAAAAAATACGAACATCTCTTTACGCAAGAGTATTCAAAACCCAATTTGGCCTATATTTATGAAAAATACAATAAGTATCAGAAACACTATTTTATTACGCCATATGAAAGCTTCTTAAAAGAACAATCCACTCAACGCAAAGCGCTTATTTATGCATTAGCCAAACAGGAAAGCCACTTAATAGCAAGTGCCATTTCCCCTTCATATGCACTGGGAGTGATGCAAATCATGCCTTTTTTAGCCAAACATCTCTCGCAAAAAAGCAAAGAATCGTTCAACATCTACGCACAACTTAATCCTAAAATCAGTATCACATACGCCAATGAACATCTGAACTATTTAGAAGAACATCTCTCTCACCCACTTTTTATTGCCTATGCCTATAATGGAGGTATTGGGTTTACACAACAAATGCTTAAAACAGATATTTTTGATTTGGACAAAAAAGAGTATGAACCTTATTTAAGCATGGAGTTGGTTCCAGTTGATGAGAGCAGAAAATATGGGAAGAAAGTTTTAGCAAACTATTTTATCTACTATAACCATCTCAATCCCAAAAATAAAACGGTGTTTTCTACCTTAATTCAAACGATAAAGAAGTCTCACCATAAGTAGTGTGATTGAGCTTCAATGTTAAGATATCGTTATTGGTAAACTTAATTTCTTCAGAGTTATTAAAATCAGAAGTATCATAATAGTTGGCTTTGAGTGTTCCTTTATCGTTTTCATCTTGGTCAAACTTCACCACATAATAACTCGCCCATTGATTCATCAATGGAAGGTTATTATACATCACATGTTCAGGTGTCAACTTTTCAAGAGAGACATAGTTACGACCATTTAAAGACAAGAAAAAACTTAAATCTTCTAAAGAGTTATCAATCTCTTGTTTCGTATTATCAACAATGTAAATACCAATGATAAAATTTTCAAACTCATCGTCCCACATCTTATTGACAGCGTTCAAATACGTTACATTCATCATAACTTTTACTTCATCTTCATACACAATATCGGCTTTTTTTGTGTATTGTAATGCACTTGAATAAAGGGAACTTTTGTCAAAATATCGTGTTGCTAAATGTTCAGTGCAACCTGTAAATATAAATGAGATAACCAAAGTAAAAAGAAAAAAAGTTTTTTTCATTCAAGCCCTTTAACAATTAATAAGTCACGTATTGTACACTAAAGATACTTTAACCATCATTTAGGTAAAATCCCCCTATGAATAAAGATGTACAGACAACATACAAACAACTTGCCGTTGCTTTTAGTGGGCCTTCCAACAGTGGAAAAACAACTTTGGTTGTGAAAGTCTCCAATATTTTACAAGACAGAGGATATAAAGTCTGTATTGTGAAACACGACCCTAAAGATAAAGCACTCTTTGATAAAGAGGGAAAAGATTCACATAAATTCTCTCAAACAGGTGCCAATGTAGCTGTTGTCAGCCCTACACGAACCACACTGTTTAAACAATCCACATCCACCATTGAAGAGCTCATTGAACTGTTTAAAGAGTTTGATTATCTGCTGGTTGAAGGGTTAAAAACCTTGCCTCTTCCACGAGTCTCCGTTTTTAGAAACAGTTTAGATGAAACCTATTTTGAAGTCACTGATGCCATCGCTTGTGATGAAAGCATCAATAAAGAAGATATTCCATCAACGATTACTCAACTGGATTTAAACAATCCTGAAGAAGTGATTGAATGGATAGAAAACAATGCAAAGAGAGTAAAATGATAGAGATTTTTGAAGCCATTAAACAAAGTGCCATAGAGATAAAACACCTCATTGAAACCGGAGATACGGGAAAGAGTGAGCTTGAAAACTCAACAGGTGATACTCAACTTAAACTGGATATTCAAAGCGATAAAATCATTGAATCCATTTTTTCAAAAGTTCCAAGTATCAAACAAATCGTATCTGAAGAGCAAGAAGCCGTTGTGCCTTTACACCAAGATGGTCAATACTTAATTGCATATGATCCATTAGATGGTTCATCACTTGTAGATGTGAATTTATCGGTGGGTTCAATCTTTGGAATTTATGAAGACGAATTTACTGGTAAAAATTTGATTGCTTCAGTTTATGTAGTGTTTGGACCAAGAGTAGAGATGGTTGTCGCACAAACAGACGTTAAAATGTATCGACTTTTAAATGGAGAGTTTAAATTCATCCAAAATATAAAACTGAATGAAAAAGGAAAACTCAATGCACCGGGTTCAACACAAAATTGTTGGGCACCCTACCATAAACAACTCATTGATGATATTTTCAATGATGGATATCGCTTACGATACTCTGGAGGAATGGTTCCAGACTTGCACCAAATTCTGTTAAAAGGAGGCGGACTTTTCTCTTATCCAGGGACAACAGATCGTCCTAAAGGGAAACTTCGACAACTCTTTGAGGTCTTTCCTTTTGCCTTTGTATTTGAAAAAGCAGGTGGACAAGCCATTGATGGCTTTGATCGTGTACTTAATATTGCTACAACGCACATTCATGATACATCACCTTGTTTTTTTGGTTCAAACGAAGAGATTAACCGAGTAAAAGAAGTCTATAAAGCCAATGAAAAATAGTGAAGTCATTGAGATTGATGAGTGGGAACTTAAACTCGAGAACGAGTTGAAACTCCTTAAAGAGTGTCAAACATCAAAAAATTTACCCGGTTGTGAAACTTGCAGTGAATTTTTTGATTGCGAAAAAAGAAAACAGTATGTGGTTGCCGTCTATGAATCTATGAACAAAGGTTCTGGCGGTGGCTTTGAATTTTAATTAAAGGTAAACAATGGAAAATGCTTGCAAGAATGTCTATATAACTACTCCAATTTATTATGTGAATGATGTTGCTCATATTGGGCATGCGTATACAACCATCATTGCAGATATGTTAGCAAGATATTCAAGATTAACAGGTGCCAACACGTTTTTATTAACAGGAACGGATGAACACGGTCAAAAGATTGCTCAAAGTGCAGAAGCCAGAGGAAAAACTCCTAAAGAGTACGCAGATGAAGTCAGTGGGAAATTCAAAGCCCTGTGGGATGACTTTGATATCTCATATGATAAATTCATTCGAACAACAGATGAAGAGCATAAAACAGGTGTTCAAAAAGCGTTTGAAAAAATGTATGCCAAAGGGGATATCTATAAAGGAGATTACGAGGGATACTATTGCGTATCGTGTGAAACCTTCTTTACAGAAAAACAGCTCATTGATGGTGAATTCTGTCCTGATTGTGGAAAGCCTACTCATATTGTAAAAGAAGAGAGCTTTTTCTTTAAACTCTCAAAATATGAAGATGCTTTAATTAAATGGTATGAAGAGAATGAAGATTGTATTTTACCACGAGCTAAAAAAAATGAAATCATCAACTTTGTAAAAGGTGGACTTAAAGATTTATCCATCTCACGAACCTCTTTTGACTGGGGTGTAAAACTACCTGAATCGGTCAATGAACCAAAACATGTTATGTACGTGTGGTTGGATGCTTTGATGAACTATATCACTGCATTGGGATATGGAACAACAGAAGAGAACATGCACCGATGGCCTGCAAGCATTCATTTAGTAGGAAAAGATATTTTACGTTTCCACTCAATTTATTGGCCAGCGTTTTTAATGAGTTTGGATTTACCTTTGCCAAAACATATTGCAGCTCATGGTTGGTGGACACGAGATGGTGAAAAGATGTCAAAATCAAAAGGAAATGTCGTTAATCCAAAAGAAGTAGCAGATGCATATGGATTAGATGCATTTCGATACTTCATGTTAAGAGAGGTACCTTTTGGACAAGATGGAGACTTCTCACAAAAAGCTTTAATGGACAGAATCAACTCTGATTTAGGAAATGATTTAGGAAACCTTCTAAACAGAATCATGGGAATGAGTGGAAAATATTTTGATTTTAAAATCACATCAAAAGATGTGGCAAAATATCATCAAAAAGAGTTGGATGAAGTCAACGCCATTTTAGGTAATGTAGAAGAGTACATCTATAACATGCAACTCAACCGATACTTAGAAGAAATTTGGAAAGTGTTAACCATTGCGAACAAAGCCATTGGAGATTATGAACCTTGGGCAAAAATGAAAGAGGGTAAAGAGGATGAAGCAATGGCATTGGTAGCACTTATTACCAACATTGTTGCTAAAGTTGCTCTACTTTTAGATTCAGTCATGCCAGAAAAGATCAAAGAAGTAGCAAAATGTTTAGGTATTGCGATTGATACAACAAGTTATACCAACTTGATTGTCAATAAAAACTTAGTTCAATCAACAACCATCACAAAAATTGAACAACTCTTTCCACGAATTGAAGAGATGTTACTGCAACAAGCAGCACCAGCAGATGTAACGCAAAACCAAACAGAACTTGAAGCCAAAGAGAAAAAAACTCAAAAAGAAGAAAAAAAAGATGAAGACAACCTTATTACCATTGACAAGTTCTTTGAAACATCTTTAAAAATTGGAACGATTGTAGAGGCTGAAGAAGTACCTAAATCTAAAAAACTATTAAAGTTACAAGTTGATTTAGGTGAAGGGAAAAATCGACAAATCCTTGCAGGAATTAAAGAGTTCTATACTGCCCAAGAGTTAATAGGAACACAAGCATGTGTGGTTGCAAACCTAAAACCAGCTAAACTTATGGGAATGCTCAGTGAAGGAATGCTTCTAGCAGCCAAAGATGAAAATGGGTTAAACCTTATTCGACCTGAAAAACCAAAAACTATTGGTACAAAAATAAGCTAACGTGCAAATTTCATCACTTACAGACATTATACAAGGAGAGTTGCTCAACTCTCCTGCCATCACTTCTGTTTACAACATCAAAAGTCGTGCTCAAAAAGTAAGTGAAGGAGATCTTTTTTTTGCACTTTGCCCTGAAGACATTCCAACGGCACTTAAAAATGGTGCTTTTGCAATAGTGGTAGAGAACGACCACAAAGTATTGGACAATGAAGTTGCATGGATAAAAGTGGATGATTTAAACAAAGCCATTATTCGATACATACGTTATGTTCTGAGTCAATTTGAACTACAAGCATTTTACAGTAATCAAATCAGTTATGAAATGCTCAAACTCTTTAAAACATCACACCATAATCATATCAAGTTTATTTCAAACAATGTTTCACAAAACATTAAACTTTTAAATATACTTGAAAATCATGACACTCTATTTTGTATGGACCAAACACTCTTAGATGCCATTTATCCTAAAAATGAAAATTTCAATGACAGAAACTTTGTGATTAATAACCTTATTGAACACTCACTGTTTGAGACATCATTCAGTTATCTGAATGACTTCTTTTCAAAATTAAGAATCTCAAGCCTTTATCTCAATGAATTTTTAAAGGTCTACTACTTTTTTAATAAAAGTGTAGATTTAAATCGACTCAAAAAATTTGAACTCTTTAAACCTATTTTTATTGATAAATATTTTAATATGACAGAGTATGGACGAAGTGATAAATTCATCTTAGTTCAAGAAGATGAATCACAACTGCATAAAGAGATATATTATATAAAAGAGAAGTATAAGTATGCAAAAACCATTCTTATTTCAAAAGAAGAAATGACCATTGATGGCATTACAAATTTTGTTGTACAAGAACTTGATGAGATTTATAAAACACTGCAATACAACAGTTTCAACGCAGCTTATATTGTAGGGTTTCAAAAAAAGCATGTAGAGTTGCTTTTTTCAAATAACAACTCCACACAACCGCTTCTTTAATAAACACTTCCAAACGAACCAATCACTTTTCCTAATATTTGTATCTCATTGGTTGCAACTACTTGTTTTGGGTACTCACTGTTATCTGAAATAATATCAAGCTTTCCATCTATTCTTCTTTGTATTCGTTTTACAAACAGACCATGAACTGTCGTAAAGGCATAAATACCCTCTTTTGAGAAATCTTTTTTGGTCGAATCTAAAAAGATAATATTATCTGAATTCAGTGTGGGTTCCATAGAGTCCCCTACTACATTAATCGCTTCAATATTCTTAAGATTTTTTTCACCACCTAGCATGGCTGTAAAATAAGCTGGCACCTCTAAAGGTTCATAACTGTCTTCATCTTCATAGGCTCCTCCTCCCGCACTGACATTCACACTTGGATAGTACTTAATCCAGTACTTATCCGTTGAATCAAGCAATGAATTTGGATTTTGATTATACAGTAACCAGTTAATAGAGATTTTTTTCAATGCGCAGAAGTCTAAAACATTGGAAAACGGTATTTTACTTCTGTTTTTCATGGTCGCAAAATTGACTTGGGAAAGACCAAGTGCTTCAGCCACATCTTTATCAAAAACTTTTCCTTTTTTTCCATCTGTACTTAAAACATCTTTTAATCGCTCAATAATTTCACTTACAACTAACATAAAAACTCCTTTAAATAATTATATTACATTTTGCAATATTTTTCAAGTACTTTTAAATTTTTTATTAAAATTTGTCATATTATTTCCAAAAGGATAACAAATGAGCGCAAAAATTATAAAAATGAACAACTATTTTATGTCAATGGTTTATAAAATAGACAACATGATTTACAGAATTGGGGACAAGATTTTTTAACTTTTTGCAACAATTTCAAAAGTTTCAAAATTTCACTCAATAATACCTTTTATATCAATTTTACTAAAGGTTACTTTTATTAAAATGCTTCCTACAAATTACAGTGGTAACCACGGAGAGTAATATGGAAGTAAATTTAGTCGTCGAGGCTTTAAAGTTTATGATGTTGGGAATGGGCGTCGTCTTTGCCTTTCTTATCATCATGATTTACGCGTTAAAGGCACAAGCAGTGCTGATTAACAAGTTTTTCCCTGTCAAAGAGAAACAACCCCCTAAAAAGGTGCAACCTCAAACTCACGCATCTGATGAAACTGCAAAAAAAGTAGCTGCTATCGCCGCAGTTATTCAACATCACAACAATCTAAAAGGTTAATGTAAATGTCAAAGAAATATATTGATGTAATGGATACCACCTTCCGAGATGGATTTCAATCTGTTTTTGGTGGTAGAGTACTTATGGATGATTTCTTTCCAGCTGTTGAAGCTGCAAAAGAAGCAGGTATCACTCACTTCGAATTTGGAGGTGGAGCACGTTTCCAATCACTTTTCTTCTATTTAAGAGAAAATGCATTTGAAATGATGGATCGATTCAGAGAAATCGTTGGACCTGAAGCTAATCTTCAAACATTAGCCAGAGGAATTAACACTGTAATGTTGGATACGGGTTCAAGAGAACTTGTAGACATGCATGCAAAAATGTTTGCAAAACATGGTGTGACAACTATTCGAAACTTTGATGCACTCAATGATGTACAAAATTTAGAGTACAGTGCTGAGTGTATTAAAAAGTATGGTTTAAACCATGAAGTGGTAGTAACACTTATGGATCTACCTCCAGGATGTGAAGGAGCACACGATGTTCCTTTCTATGAGCAAACTTTACGTCAAATTTTAGACAGTGGTGTACCTTTTGATTCACTCTGTTTTAAAGATGCGTCAGGTACATCTTCTCCTCAAAAAGTATATGAGACCATTCAAATGGCTCGAAAACTTGTGGGTGAAGATATGCATATCAGACTGCACACACATGAAACAGCAGGTGTTTCTGTGGCGTGTTATTTAGCTGCTTTAGAAGCAGGTGCAGATGGTATTGACCTAGCTGCAAGTCCTGTATCTGGAGGAACATCACAACCAGATATTTTAACAATGTTGCATGCTGTAAAAGGTAAAAACTACGACTTAGGTGGTTTAGACATTGAAAAAGTATTGAAGTATGAAGAAGTTTTAAGAGACCAATTAAAAGACTACTTTATGCCACCTGAGGCAACTCAAGTTTCACCTCTTATCCCATTCTCACCTATGCCAGGTGGTGCGTTGACTGCAAACACGCAAATGATGAGAGACAACAACACTTTACATAAATTTCCAGAAGTAATCAAAGCAATGAGAGAAGTGGTTGAGAGAGGTGGTTTTGGTACCTCTGTAACTCCTGTATCTCAATTCTATTGGCAACAAGCATATGCAAACGTTATGTTTGGTCCATGGAAACAAATTGCACCAGGTTATGGGAAAATGGTACTTGGATATTTTGGTAAAACTCCCGTTGAGCCAGATCCAGAAATCGTAAAACTTGCAAGTGAAAAACTTAAACTTGAACCTACTAAAGAGAACCCTCTTGACATTGCTGACAGAGATGAAAGAAAAACAATGGCATTCTGGGAAAACAGACTTAAAGAAGAAGGTATTGAGGCAACTGAAGAGAACATCTTTATTGCAGCAGCTTGTGATGAAAAAGGGATTACCTTCTTAAAAGGGGATGGACCTTTAAATGTAAGAAAAGTGGATGAAGCTGATTTGGTATGTGAAGATAACAAAGATTGTAAATTAGGAGAAGATAAAGCTATGAGTAATGCTACTGGAAACTACACTGTAGTCGTTGATGGACAAAAATTTAACGTAACTGTTGCTGAAGGAAATGCGGATATTCAAGTAACACCTGCTGCAAGTACTGCACCAGCTGCTGCACCAAGTGCTGGAGGAGCAGAAGTTCCTGCAACGGTTGCTGGAAACGTATGGAAACTGTTAGTTAAAGTGGGAGACACTGTTGAAAAAGGTCAAGTTGTTGCTATTTTAGAAGCGATGAAAATGGAAATTGATGTTGAAGCACCTGTTGCTGGTAAAATTGCATCAATCACCGTTTCAGCAAATGAAGCAGTTGAAGAAGGTCAAACAATAGCTACAATTAGCTAATAACTTGTAAATTCATTACAGTTTGGAGAGAATTTTATGAATAAAAAAGTAATACTATCAGTGCTATTGGTCTTCTTTGCTCTGTTTACTACGAATGTTTTTGCCAGTGACGCAGCTGCAACTGCGCATGAAGCAGAAACTGAAGTAGTACATGAGTACAAGCCTAAATCAATCACACAGTTGATGTCATCATTTTATGAAACCACTGGGATTAACGCCATTTTAAATCCAAGTGATGATGTAATGACATCAGAACCAAATCCAGAGCATGCACGGCCAATGACAACATTTGAACAAACTTGGGGACGGGTCATTATGATCATTATTGTGTTTGTTCTTTTTTATCTTGCCATTGCAAAAGGGTTTGAACCTTTATTATTATTACCAATCGCATTTGGTGGTTTATTAGCAAACATTCCATTAGCACACATGGGTGGAGAACATGGAATGTTGGGGATCATTTATAACATGGGAATTGCAAACGAGTTCTTCCCACTGCTTATTTTTATGGGTGTTGGAGCTATGACGGACTTTACCCCACTTTTAGCCAATCCAAAAGCTGCCATATTAGGTGGAGCTGCACAGTTTGGTATCTTTGGATCACTTGTAGGTGCCGTTGCACTTGGATTTGACTTGCAAACTGCATCTGCAATTTCAATCATTGGTGGGGCTGATGGACCAACATCAATCTTTATTGCAAACAGACTTGCACCAGAGATGCTTGGAGCTATTGCCGTTGCTGCGTATTCATATATGGCGTTGGTACCTGTAATTCAACCACCGATTATGAAAGCTTTAACAACAGAAGCTGAACGAAAAATCAAAATGGGAAAACTCAGAAAGGTACACAAGTTAGAGAACCTTTTCTTGCCTATTTTGATTTTAATGTTAGCCATCATGTTCTTACCTGAGTCAACACCACTGATTGGTGCATTTGCATTTGGAAATTTCTTAAAACAATCAGGAGTTGTTGAGAGACTTTCTGATACAATGCAAAATTCATTAATCAACATCGTTACAATCTTCCTAGGTTTAGGGGTTGGTTCGAAGTTGGCTGCAGATAAATTCCTTGTTTTAGAAACATTAGGAATTATGGTTATTGGATTAATTGCTTTTGCTGCTGGGACAGCTGCAGGAGTTATTATGGCTAAAATTATGAACAAATTCTCTTCAGAAGAGAACAAAGTGAATCCACTCATTGGAGCTGCTGGTGTATCAGCTGTACCAATGGCGGCGCGAGTTGTGAGTAAAGTTGGTCAAGAATATGATCGATCAAATGTATTATTAATGCATGCGATGGGTCCAAATGTTGCCGGAGTAATTGGTTCAGCCGTTGCCGCCGGTGTACTTTTATCAATTTTTAAATAAATAATAAATAGGAAATATACATATGTCTGATATTAAAGACGCTCTTGGTTTAGAAAACGTAGGAACAGTTTATAGAAACTTAGATATTGACACCTTAAGGGAACATGCCATTAAAAATGAAGGGGCGAAGCTCTCTTCAAGTGGCGCATTGATGATTGACACAGGAATCTTCACGGGGAGAAGTCCTAAAGATAAATTTTTCGTAAACCAAGACCCTTCAAATAAACACATCTCTTGGGGTGATGTTAACCGAGCAGTTGATGCAAAGGTCTATGACGACTTAGAAGCCACTGCAAAAAAACAACTCAGCAATAAAGATTTATATGTCACAGATGTATACTGTGGTGCAAGTTTAGACTCAAGACGTTCAGTTCGATTTATTACAGAAGTTGCATGGCAAGCAAACTTTATTCAAAATATGTTTATTGTTCCTTCAAAAGAGGAATTAGAGAACTTTGAACCTCAATTTACAGTTTACAATGCATGTAAAACAGTCGATATGTCTTATGTGAGTCATGGACTGCACTCTGAAGTTTTCGTGGTATTTAATGTAGAGAAAAACACTTCAATCATTGGTGGTACGTGGTATGCTGGTGAGATGAAAAAAGGAATTTTTTCTATGATGAACTACTGGCTTCCTTTAGAAGGAAAACTCTCTATGCACTGTTCAGCTAATATTGGAAAAGATGGGGATACTGCCTTATTCTTTGGACTTTCAGGAACAGGTAAAACAACCCTTTCAACCGATCCAAACCGAGCATTAATTGGAGATGATGAACATGGGTGGGATGATAATGGTATTTTCAACTTCGAAGGGGGTTGTTATGCAAAAGTTATTAACCTTGATAAATCAAGTGAACCAGAGATTTTTGGTGCCATTAAAAAAGGTGCCATTTTAGAAAACGTTATTGCCGATGAAAATGGAAACGTTGACTTCACAGATGGTTCTAAAACTGAAAACACTCGTGTCTCATACCCAATTGACCACATTGAAAACCATACACCTGATATGATGGGGAATCACCCTAAAAATATCATCTTCTTAAGTGCCGATGCTTTTGGTGTTTTACCTCCTGTATCGAAACTCTCAAAAGAGCAAGCAATGTACTACTTCTTAAGTGGTTATACTGCAAAAGTTGCAGGAACTGAGCGAGGTATTACTGAGCCTGTTGCAACATTCAGTTCTTGTTTTGGAGAAGCATTCTTACCACTTCACCCAACCATTTATGCTGATTTACTGGGGCAAAAGATTGACAAACACAATGTTAATGTATTCTTAGTAAACACGGGATGGACTGGTGGAGCATACGGTGTTGGTAGCAGAATGAGTATTAAAAATACACGAGCTTGTATCAATGCTATTTTAGATGGTTCTATCAATGATTCTGAGTTTGAAACACTGCCATACTTCAACCTTGCGATGCCAAAAACATTATCAGGTGTTGACACTGCTGTATTAAACCCTAGAAATACATGGGAAAATAAAGCAGAGTATGATGAAAATGCTAAGAAACTTGCAGCAATGTATATTGAAAACTTCAAAAAATATCTTACATTAGAGAGTGAATTTGATTTCACTGCAGCTGGACCTCAGT
Source organism: Candidatus Marinarcus aquaticus (assembly GCF_004116335.1). NCBI lineage: Bacteria > Pseudomonadati > Campylobacterota > Epsilonproteobacteria > Campylobacterales > Arcobacteraceae > Candidatus Marinarcus > Candidatus Marinarcus aquaticus. The sequence goes on along the minus strand of NZ_PDKN01000002.1, from coordinate 167,011 downwards.
TGTAATTGAACGTTTCTTATTTATTAAAAAGGGAGAACAGATATCCTGTTCTCCCTTTTTTTGTATTTATTTTCTGAATGAATACTCATATGATAATAGTTTTAGTTATTATATTATAAAATAGAATATGAACAAAACTTTATTAATACTTTTTTTAAGCACACTGCTCAATGCTCAACACTTTACTTTTGGATTATATCCATCCAATACACCTGAAAAGATATTCAAGGCCTTTTTACCTTTTACGCACTATTTAACACAAACTACTGGTGATACGTATGAGTTGATAATCACACGCGATTATAGAGAATTGGCTCAAAGATTAGACAACAAAACCATTGATTTTGCATGGTTAGGGTCTAAAAACTACATTGACATCAAACAAAATGTCAAAGACCTACAATACATCACAACCTATATGGAAGAAGAGAAATTTACACATCAAATCACCCCTTACTATAGAGCGTTTATTGTTACACTTAAAAAAAATAATCTGTATACACTCAAAATGCTTAAAAACCGACGTTTTGCTTTCACAGACAGACTTTCTACTTCGGGTTATGCTTACCCCAATAAAATTTTAAAAGACAACCACATCAACTATCAAAACTATTTCTCTAAATATTTCTTTTTAAAAAAACATGATCGCGTGATTGAAGCTTTGGTCAATGACTCTATTGATGCAGGTGCGATTTCAGATGGAACTTATTATGCTGCCGTTGAAAAGTATGGTGACATCTTTCATATTATAAAACAATCCGATAAAATACCATTGGATGTAATCGTAGGGTCATCAACCATAGATACAATACACATAAAGAAACTGGCGGATATTCTTAATACCATTGATGTGAACTCAACTGCACTTAAAGGAATAAAAGAGCACTTGGGTTGGAATGCAGCTGGATTTAATGCTCACAATAAAGAGCTTTATGATGTATTACAAAAAGCACTCGAATGAAACGTAACCTCTACTATAAAATATTTTTTGTTGCACTCATACCCATTCTTCTTATCTCCATCATTAATTTTTCACAAATTGAATACTTTACACAAAAACAACTACAAACCATTGAGAACACCAATGCCATTCAAAGAGTGATGATAGAAAACAGACTCAAAAAAACACTTACTCTTATCCAACGCGATTTGGATATATTAACCAATGCATATGAAGTGGTTGAAGCCGTTAAATATAATGACAATGATGTTCTGAGCATCTGGGGAAAAAAATTTTTAAGTACCAACGATAAAATCATCTTCACCGATATTCATGGTGTCATCATTTCAAGAGCGCATGATGAATTTAAATTTGGAGACACTCTTAAACCAGAGTTTTTAAATGCACTGCAAAATAATCAATACTACAGCTCTTTAAAGAGCATTGATGATACACAACTTGCACTGCTTGAAGCAAAACCCATAAAACAGTATGGAGAATTAGTTGTTGGTTACATTATTATTGCTAAACACCTTGATGCTGCATTTATCAATGAAATTACAAAAGGAACCAACTATACTATTACCACTTCAAATAAAGAAACTCTTTTCTCCATTCATTTAAATAACATCACATACAATGAAGGTACTCTTGGATTTGAACTTATTAATAACACTCAAGAAAAAGATTTAGAGAGTGTCAAAAACAACATTCTATTTTATACCCTGCTTTTAATCTCTGTATTGATTATCTCTTTATATCAAGTGATAAAAAAACACTTGATTGCCTACAGTGACTTCGCCCAAATCGTTGAACACTTTACAGATGATAAAATCACCTTAAAAGAGTTGATTAAACAAAGTGACTCTTTCACAAAAAAACATCGAAAACATGAAATTTCCGCTATCTCAAATACCGTACATACGATGGCCAAACAGATTGATAAAACCCAATCCAACTTAGAGCTACTTTCACAAACAGATGCTTTAACCAATATTTCTAATCGAAGAAAACTCAATAATATTCTCAATGACTTAACACGACAAGCGCTCAGATACCACACGCATTTTTCTATTATGATTATTGATATTGACCATTTTAAAAATATCAATGATGAATTTGGTCATCAAGCAGGCGATGAAGTCTTAAAAAAATTGGCCAATAAACTCTCTTCTCATATCCGAGAAAGTGACTATTTTGGACGATATGGAGGTGAAGAATTTGTCATCATCTGTCCAAACTCAACTTCAGTTGAGACCATTCTTTTAGCTGAAAAACTTCGTGCAAGTACTCAAAACACAGAGTTTTGTAATAATATAAAAGTTACTATCAGTATTGGAGTTGCTGAGTTCAATGAGCACTCCCTCAGTCTTGAAGAGTTAATACGACAAGCCGATAAAAACCTGTACAAAGCAAAACGTATGGGTCGAAACCAAGTCATAGGATAAATCCATGTTAAAATCTATTCTTTTCCTTCTTCTTTTTTCAATCACACTTTTTTCTAAAACACTCATTTTTGGAGTTGTACCCTACATGAACAAAACAGAACTTTTTAAAATATATACTCCTTTAACCAACTACTTATCAAAAGAGCTTAATTGCGATATAAAAATTCATATTGCCAAAGATTATGACAACCTCTATTTTTTAATCAAAGAGAATCAAGTCGACTTTGCCATATTAGGACCTTTTTTATACGTACAAACAAAACAAAGACTTAACAACATTGAATATTTAGCTACTGCCACACGAAACATTCGTGGGCAAAATTATTGGTCGTATAAGAGTCATATCATCACACTTGAAAAAAGCAGTATTGAAAGCATAAAAAATTTAAAAGGAAAATCCTTTGCTTTTACGGATAAAAACTCCACTTCAGGTTTTCTTTATCCCATTTCTATGCTTAAACAAGAGGGCATCAACTACAAAACAGATTTTGAAAAAGTCTATTATCTTAAAAAGCATGATCGTGTAATAGATGCCCTTCTAAAAGGCTCCATTGACGCTGGTGCAGCCTATGATAAAGCCATCTTTAAAGCCATACAAGAACACCCTATGACCATTCGCATTTTAAAACGCAGTAAACCCATTCCCAATGATTCTTATCTTGCAACAACAAGATTAAATAAAGAGGAGATTCAAAAGCTCAGAAAAGCATTGTTAGCATATAAAAACAATCAACCAGGAATGGAGTTATCTGGTTTTGTGTATTTAAAAGAGTCAGAGTATGACTCTGTAAAAGAGGTGAGTTCTACTTTACAAAAGTAAAACTAACCCTCGATTTGAATCTCTTCAAGGATTTCCAAACCAAAACCTTGAAGTCCTACAAACGAATGTTTCCCACCACTTGTCAACAGCTTAATTCGTTTGATTTTAAGCGCATTTAGAATTTGTGCACCAATCCCATAATCCTTTTGTGTCTCATTGTGTTTCATTGATTCATTTAAAAAGATTAAAATCCCCCCTTTTGCTTGCATAAAATTGATTGTTTTAAGCATTGATTGCAGTTTATCGTCATTTAAAAACAGATTTATATCAGGGATAATCGTATGAAACTTCACGTGTGTTGTCTCAGTTGTATCAGGAAATACAATGGCGGTATGAATGTTATTTAAATGATCTTTATACTCTTTTTTTACAACCGGCGTATTAAAAAATATATACGATTCTGAATTGATCTCTTCAACAAGTGTTTCATGTGAGAGTCGGTACTCCACCAAATCCGAGATGAAAATCTGTTTTAAATCATGTTTTTGGGCAAAAATATCCAAGTCATCGCGTCTTGCCATACTTCCATCTTCTTTCATGATTTCACAAATAACTGCTTCACCATTCAGCCCTGCTAATTTACAAAGATCCAATGATCCTTCAGTGTGTCCTGTTCGAACTAGAACGCCGCCATCTTTTGCAATCAAAGGAAAGATATGTCCTGGTTTGACTAACTCTTCTGCTTTTGATACAGGGTTTGCTAAAATTTTAATGGTATCATCTCTCTCCCCTGCACTGATACCAGTAGCAGCACTTGCAGCATCAACAGATACTGTAAAAGCTGTCTCATATGAAGATGTGTTAGCTGCCACCATAGGATACAACTCTAACTTTTTTGCAGTTTCTGATGTCACCGATACACAAATTAAACCTTTGGCGTGTGTTGCCATAAAATTTACTTTTTCTGGAGTACTTAATGCAGCTGCGTAAACTAGGTCACCCTCATTTTCTCTGTCTTCATCATCAAGCATGATGACCATGTTTCCTTTTCTGATCTCTTCAATTGCTTCTTTTACTCGTTCTATCGCTGTCATATTTACTCTTTCCACATTTTTTTTGAACCATAATTATAGCAAAAATTTTAAAATTTTTTCTAAAAAGCCTTGACAATAAAATAATTTTTAACTATAATTTCGGCACTTAAACATTTGGGGTATCGCCAAGTGGTAAGGCAACGGTTTTTGGTACCGTCATTCGCAGGTTCGAATCCTGCTATCCCATCCACTTAATGGTTTACATAACGCGGAATAGAGCAGTCCGGTAGCTCGTCGGGCTCATAACCCGAAGGTCATAGGTTCAAATCCTATTTCCGCAACCAATTTACGAATGTGTGTCTTATGTCAAGGTAGCTCAGCTGGCTAGAGCGCTGGTCTCATAAGCCGGAGGTCGAGAGTTCAAGTCTCTCTCTTGACACCATTCGAATGCACATAAATCACTTATGTAACTCATTTGTTTATTGGCGCTGGTGTAGCTCAGTTGGCTAGAGCAGCTGATTTGTAATCAGCAGGTCGGGGGTTCAACTCCCTTCACCAGCTCCACTTCTTAAACCGCGGAATAGAGCAGTCCGGTAGCTCGTCGGGCTCATAACCCGAAGGTCATAGGTTCAAATCCTATTTCCGCAACCAAAAAAATAACGAAAAATGGCACGAGATTTCAAGCAACAATCAAACTAAAAAGCTTTTTCTCCTAAAACATACACGAACCATCTTGATACATATATTTGAATATTTTATTACGTGCCATTTTTTTAATCTATGCCGTTTGTATACAACTCTTTAGTCTTGCATCCTCATTCATATAACGAATCATATACTCTTTATCCTCTTCAGGAATAACATCTGATTCATTCACAATTTTTTTGATGATTTCTTGATGAAGCGTCTCTTTATAGTGTGACTCTTTGAGCTTTCTTATAAAGTCAAATATGTTTTTATAAGTCGTCATAACACCCCTTCTATGCAATTTAATAATTGTAACATATGCTTGTCACAAAATAGAGATATTATTAAAAATATAACTTATAAAAATAACAAAAATACAGTTCCGTTTTATCTTCTTTTCATTATAATACAGCTTTTAAAATAAGGAACATTATGACAGCTGAAGAGATAGAGATATTTAAAAAAGCCATTGAGGATACCATCTTACCCTATGTTATCAATATGAATGAGAAACAGATGTGTGATATTATTTATAATACCCCTGATATTCCTGACGATTTTAAAAATATGCTGGTTGAACAACTCTTTATTGCCAAAGAGAAGTATCTCAAACAGCAGAACAAAAAAGTTTAGTCTGCTGTTGCGTCATGCACGGCTTCTTTAGTTGAATCCCATGCTTCTTGTGTTTTCTCTTTTGTAGTTTCCCAGTTTTGAGAAGTATCTTCTTTCACACCTTCCCATGTTTTACTGCATCCCAAAACAAATACTGATAGAAAAACAATTAAAAAAAGTTGCATTAAATTTCGCATTATCATACTCCTTAAACAAATTGAAATAATTGTATAAAAAAATGACATAATCCAATATTAATCTTAAAAAAAGTTTTTTAACAAAAAAAAAGCTTAAAAGTAATAATTTAATTATATGTTAAGAAAGAATGGTTTATAATCCCGTCCACGTTTCGAAAAGAAACGACATATTGGGGTATCGCCAAGTGGTAAGGCAACGGTTTTTGGTACCGTCATTCGCAGGTTCGAATCCTGCTATCCCATCCATTAAAAACTTTACAGTGGTGAGGTTGGAGAGTGGTCAAATCCAGGAGACTGTAAATCTCCCGCCTATGGCTTCGAAGGTTCAAATCCTTCTCTCACCACCACTTGTGGCTCGGTAGCTCAGTCGGTAGAGCAAAGGACTGAAAATCCTTGTGTCGGCAGTTCGATTCTGCCCCGCGCCACCATTTTTTTTAAAGTTGCGGGAGTAGCTCAGTTGGCTAGAGCCTCTGCCTTCCAAGCAGATTGTCGCGAGTTCGAGTCTCGTCTCCCGCTCCACTTTAAAAAACTTATGATTGATTGTGCGAGTGTGGCGGAATAGGTAGACGCGCGGGACTTAAAATCCCGTTCCGGTTTCGGAGTGTGAGTTCGATTCTCACCATTCGCACCACCATCAACTACCAATTTTCCCATCATTATGATATACTTTATCCATGGAAATATCATCAAATAACCTTTTAAATATACTTTTACCCAATGATAATAAAGTCCTTAAAGAAGCACTCAAACAAGCCGATGTTGAACAATTGCTTTCAAACAATAAAGGCGGCAATATTCAAGATGTCTTAAAAGGACTCTTTGATGATATCACAAACAATACAAAATCCAATGAAACTGTTTTAAACATACTCAAAAACACCAATATATTTAAAGAAATGGGTTCTTTTCCTAAAGAGTTACAAACCCTTTTAACAACGATTAAAAACACCCCTTCTTTACAAAAATTCGAAGGAGTTCTTGAAAAGTTTATGCTCAATATTACCTCCATGAATGAAGACAACATCCAAAAGCAACTCAATAATTCAGGAGTTTTTTTAGAAGCCAAGATAGCAAAAACATTGGGAACGCTTCCCAATGCGATCATGCAAACACTCAATGAGATAAAAACAGCATTGCAACAAACCAACCTTCCCAATAAAGAAGCCATCTTAAATTTAATAGATAAAATCATCACCAATCAAGGGCAAAATAACCCCACACAAACACTCAATGATATAAAAACACTTATGAATACGATTAAAGATGTTTTTACACAACTGCAAAGCACTCAAAACACTCCACAAGCTCAGTTGACACAACTGGTCACTAAACTGGAAACCCTTTTAAATAAAGAGTTGCCTCAAGCATTCAATCAACCTACTATAAACACCATGAAACCTGAAGTGGCATCTGAACTTAAAAATGTGCTCACCCAACTTCAATCTCAAGTCTCTCATACACAACCTACATTGGCTAAAGAGGTGACACAACTTTTAGATAAACTTAACAGTGCAACTACCCAAAATACACCCTTACTTCTTGCACAAGGAAAAGAGTTTTTACAAACACTCAAACAACTGCCTCAAATACAGGCTTCACTTGCTTATAATAACACCTCACCCAATGAGTTTGTACAATTGACACAAAAATTGGAGCAACTTTTAAGTACCCTCTTACCTTCATCTAGTATAACAGCGCCGTTACAAAACCAAACGATAAATTCACTCAACACAACATCGCTTCCACCTATTAAACCTGAAATACTCAATGAGATTAAAACACTGCTTACACAACTTCAACCAGTGGTTGCACAACTGAGTAACATTGATACCAAAGAGTTAACGGCACTGCTACAAAAAGCACTCTTACCTCAAACGCAAAGCAACCCTACTTTGCTTGTGAACACTTTGCAAGAGCTCTTTACCCACATTAAAAGTAACGACTCACTGCAAAACCTCATGCAAAACAGTATGCAATTTAAAGAGTTGGGTCAACTCATTACAAAATTTGAAACACTTGTGACAAAAGAGATACTCAATAACCCTATTTTCACTAATCCAGCCAATAACCCTGCTTTGCTCAAAGAGGGAGTTTCTCATGATATGAAAGCTATATTGCTACAAATTCAACAAGAGATCAATGCCAACCCTACTTCCATAACAAATCCACAAGATATCTCCAAACAAGTCGACAGACTCTTAACGCAAATTGACTACAGCCAACTCATGAGTCATACTTCAAATACTAACTTTGTTTATGTCCCTTTTATGTGGAACCTCTTAGAAGAAGGTACAATTGCCACGATGAAAACGGACCAAGAAAAATTCTATTGTGAAATCAATCTCAAACTCAAAGAGTATGGAAAACTCAATCTTCTCTTGGCCATTTACAATAAAAACAATCTGGACATCACCATACTCGCACAAAAAGAGGATTTTAAGCAGATGATTCACAAGAACATACAAGAACTCAAAAAACAGCTCAACAGCGTAGGATTGATTCCCTTGAACGTTAAACTGCTTGATTTAAAAGAGAAAGAAGAACAACAAAAAAGTCAAAGCAATATTTTTAATGACTACAGTAGTGAACTGCATTTGGGTGTGGATATAAGGGTCTGATAATGCAAAATGAAAACAAACCACACATACAAAAAGCGGCTGCACTCAAATATGATCAAAAAATCAGTAATGCCCCACATGTCGTTGCAAAGGGAAAAGGTGATGTGGCCAAAAACATCATCAAAATTGCTCAAGACAATAATCTTCCTATCAAAAAAGATGAAGATTTGGTTGAACTGTTAAGTCAACTTGATATTGACAAAGAGATTCCCCCAAGTATGTATAAAGCTGTTGCGGAAATTTTTAGTTTTATCTATGGATTGACGAATAAAAAAATAGAGCGTTAATCTTTTATTAATTAAGAGATTTTATAATATAATCTATATAAATATAAGCTGGAGCAGATGTACATTGGGTGAAATAATTGGGGAACGTAAAAATGTTTTTGATAATGCTTATGTTCTGTTTGGTCTTTTTATCGTAGTTGTTATTACCAATACCATCTCTTCTATCTATTTTATCAGCATCATGTTAGCCGGGGTTGTCTACGTGGCATTTACACGTTGCTTAAAGACACAAAACTATTATGCGATGATTTATGTTATTCTCTCCTTTTTATTCATAGAACTCAATAACGGATTTAAGCCCTTTAGCATCATTCTTTTAGGAAGTTTTATTTATGTCTATTTAATCCCTTTTTTAACGCGTGTCATGGTGTTAGACTCTTTAAATGAGTTTTTACAAATCGTGCTTTTATATGTAGGAATAATTTTCATTTGGAGTTTGACGCACGACACCAACTTTCTACTTTTTAAAATTATATTTTTTAATTTTATTCTTGACTTGGTTCTCATAGGATTTGCCCCTTGAAACGTCTGAACTTTATCATTCTTTTTATTGCAGCCATGGCACTTTTACTCTTGGCACGAGTCTACTTTTTAAGTATCAAGTCCAATACGTACTATGAAGAGCTTTCAAAACAGAACTATATTAAAAGAATTTATGAAGCACCTTCTCGAGGTATTATTGAAGACAGAAACGGTGTAGCATTGGCCATTAACAATTTGGGCTTTTCACTGAGCGTTAAACCTCATTTACGTTCATATAAAAACCAACAAATCTTAGAAGAGTTGTGTGAAACCATCGTGCAATATTTTCCAGAGTTTTCAAAAGAGGAACTGATTAAAAAATACCTCAAACTCGACTCCCCTTATCGACACACCTATGTACAACTCATTGAGTATATTCCTTATGATAACTTCTTTGACAAATACACTTTGTTTAATGCCATGGAGAATATTAAGGTTGAATCAGCAGTAAAACGATACTACCCTTACCAAAACATTGCTTCACACATCATTGGTTATGTAGGAAAAGCTTCACGTGAAGATATACAAGAAAACCCCGTATCTAAATACAGTGGTATCATTGGGAAAAATGGTTTAGAGAAGTTTTATAATGAAAAACTTCAAGGCAAGCTGGGATATAAAGATGTCAAAGTCAATGCTTTAAATAAGCATTTGGAAATTTTAGATGAAAAAGAGGTCTCAAAAGATAATAACATTCAAACCACCCTTGATATTGAGCTGCAATCTTTTATTCATGATGAATTTGGTGATCAAAGTGGTGCCATTGTTGTCATGAATGCCAATGATGGCGAAATACTCGCTGCAGGAAGTTTTCCTGAGTTTGACAACAATATCTTTGTAAATGGCATTACACATAAACAGTGGAATGAGCTCAGTTCAGACTTTAACCACCCCTTTACCAATAAACTCATTAATGGTCTTTATCCTCCTGGGTCTGTTTGGAAAATGGGCGTTGCCTTGGCATTCTTAGAAAACAATGTGGATCCTGATATTTCGCTTTATTGTGCACCAGAGATGAAACTGGGAGAACGTCTTTTTAGGGACTGGAAACCCGAAGGTCATGGTTGGACAAATTTTAGAAAAGCCATACGAGAGAGTGTGGACGTTTTCTTTTATAAACTCAGCCTCAAAGTAGGCATTGATGAAATGCATCAAACTTTGAATAAATACGGTTTTGGACAAAAAACAGGCATTGACCAAGTCAATGAATTTATTGGCGTAAATCCTAATAAAGAGTGGAAAAAGAAACGCTACAATAAACCATGGTATATGGGGGAAACCGTTATTTCATCTATTGGGCAAGGGTATGTTCTGGTGACGCCAATGCAAGTAGCACGTTATACTGCTTTTTTAGCCACAGGAAATCTTCCTACACCCCACTTTTTTAAAGATGGATACAAAGAACCTGAAAAAGTGGATGTGAATCCTGCACACCTTAAAATGATCCAAAGAGGCATGTATGATGTAACCAATAAAGAAGGTGGAACCGCACGATGGCACGTACGAAACAGTAAAGTCACCATGGCAGGGAAAACAGGTACGGCACAAGTTGTCAGTATCCCTCAATCAGAAAAAGTCAGAATGAAAGAGCACGAACTGGAGTATTATCACCGTTCACATGCTTGGTTAACAACGTATGCACCTTATGACAACCCACAATATGTAATTACCATCTTAATTGAGCACGGTGGGCACGGAGGAAGTGCGGGTGGAGATATCACTGCAAAAATTTATAACAAATTGTTGGAATTGGGTTATATCAAGTAGTTTCATAGATTAATGGAACTTGTGTTATGATTGCACCATTAAAAAAAGGGATTTAAACTTGAGAATTGTTCTTGCGCTACTGCTTATTACTGTTACACTGTTTGCAGCAGATGCACCCATGATTAACCTCTCTGTTGCAGCCATTGAAGAGCCCGCACAGTTTGTACGAACCATTAATATTGCTATTATCCTAGCCCTACTCGTTTTAGCACCCACACTGCTTTTAATGGTGACGAGTTTTACGCGATTTGTTATTGTATTCTCACTTCTTCGACAAGCCATGGGGCTTCAACAAACACCACCAAGTCAAGTGATTATCTCTTTGGCCTTAATCATGACGATTTTCATCATGGAACCGTATGGTAAAAAGTCATGGGATGAAGGAATCAAACCCTATATGGATGAGAAAATTGGTTACGATGTTGCCATTGAAAAAGGGATACAACCCTTTAAAGAGTTTATGATAAAAAATACTCGAGAATCTGACTTGGCACTGTTTTACCGAATTAAAAAAACAGAGAACCCTAAAAATATCGATGATGTTCCAATTACTCTTTTAATGCCTGCTTTTATTGTAAGTGAATTAAGAACAGCCTTTGAAATTGGTTTCTTGATTTTCCTACCTTTTTTGGTCATTGATATTATTGTGGCTTCGATTTTAATGAGTCTGGGGATGATGATGTTACCACCAGTAATGATCTCCCTGCCCATTAAAATCATCTTCTTTATTGTCGTAGATGGATGGCAACTGATTATTGGGAACCTCGCCCAATCCTTTAAGGTTTGACGCTCTAATTCTCTAATTTATATAACAAAGCCACTTCATCACACACTGGGAAGTGTTTACATCGAATACAGTCTGCCCAAATTTTATGTTCTGGGATACTCTCTTTTGAAATCACATTAAAGCCAAGTTTTTCAAAGAAGTCTTTTTGATAGGTTAACGATAATACTTCTTTAACGTGCAGATGTTTTCCTTCATCCAAACACTCTTTAACGAGTCGTTTTCCTAACCCTAAGCCTCTGAATTTATCAGAAACAACCAAACTTCGAATCTCAGCAAGATTGACACTGTGAATGTGTAAAGCACAAAAGCCTGCCAATACTCCATCTACTTCAATAGCAGTATACGAACGAATGGTTGTAGCCATTTCATCAGAAGTACGAAGCAAGATAATTCCTTTTTCAACTTCTGTTTTCACCAGTTGTTGCATGGCAACAATATCTGTTAGGTTTGGTTTATAGGTTTTGATGTCCAAATAGATACTCCGAAATCGCTTGTTCTAAATCTTGCATTCCTCTCTTTTTTAAATTAGAGATAAAAATACCTTCAGGATAAGCGCGTTTTAGTTTTTGTAAATCATTTTGTTTGAGTTTATCAATCTTTGTAAAGGCATTGATGATGATTTGATCGCCACGTTTAATGGTTCGTAAAAACTCATCCACGTTTTGGTCAATTTCCAAGCTAGGATGGCGTGCATCAATCAGGTGTACAAAAATTTGCAAACAATCCCGACGTTCTAAATAACCCGTTAAGTTTCTATTCCAATCCTCTTTCAAGCTTTTAGAAACACGTGCATAACCAAAGCCCGGTAAATCTACAAATCGTGCATACAGATACGGTACATTCTCATCATTGTTTTTAAACTTAATATGAAAATAGTTAATCAATTGTGTTTTCCCTGGAGTAGAAGAGGATTTAGCCAAGCCTTTTCGGTTGGTTAATGTATTTAAAAGTGAACTTTTCCCTACATTACTTCGTCCTAAAAAAGCGACCTCTGCCATATCAGGAGAGGGTGAATCTTTTAGACTTTGTGCGGATTGCATAAATTGTGCATCAATTATTTTCATTCGTTGGACTCTTTGTTGGTGTTGGTTGTACATCACTCATTGTTTCTGTATTTTTCTCTTTTTGTGTTGCTTGTGCTTCACTGTTTTGAACTTCATCTAACACGTTTTTTTCAGGAGCAACTGTTTTAGATTCTTGAACTTTTGGAGCCACTTGAGTTGGTTCTGGTTCTTTTGGACTCTCTTTTTTGCTTTCGATATTTAAAATAAATCGTACGGGTTTATCTTTACTTCCTTTAACCGTGGCATTCCCACTTTTTTGGTCAATATAGATCGTCTCACCAATAAGTGTTTTATCTTCGGTGATATCTTTTAAATACCCATTACCAATGATTTCATACTTCATCTCTTGAGGCATGTAAATGACTTTTTCACCTCTTCCTTTATAGTGTTTGATATCCGTAAACACTTCAAAATCGACTTCACCTGTGGCCACATATTTTAAAGGCTCTCGGTTATTGCTTTTTCCCTCTTCTTTAGGTGCTAAATAGACAACTACTTTTTGAGCATTGAGTTTGTCTTTTATGCGTACCATCTTTACATCTCCAGTAAAAATAGCAATCCCTTTCGCATCATACGCTTCAAAATTATTTGAGTCAATTATAAGTTTATTTTCTGCAGCAAATGCACTCATAAAAAGTATAAAAAATGTCAATAAAATCTTCATATTAATCCTTAATTGTTTTTGTTCATGTCCACTTCAAAGTGAGACCGCTTTGCTTTGAAAAATGAGGTTGTATTATTCATATAAAAATGGCTTCCATTTAAAACATCCCCATAATAGATCGAACGAAATGGTTTGTTGTTATATGCAATTTCGCTCTTCATATCATAAAAAAGTTCATTTGTTCTTAACTTAAAAAAATCGCCTCTGTCATACACAACATCATCATACATCTCAATTTTTTCTTCTTTTTTAATGATTTTTTGTGCACTGATAAAATCTCTTAAATTGGGATTTTCTTTATCCTCTACTCTTAAAATAATGGAACCATTATACATCTCATCTCGGTCTTTAAAACGTTGTGCTTGAGTTGATTGTACCACTTGTTGCAATGCCTCTTCATTCATGGTATACATGATTGAATTTTCAAAATAAACAAGTGGGCTGTCCCCTTTTGCTCGTTGAATATCTTTATTACTCACTTGTGCAAATAAAGAGAAGAGTGCAACAACAAAAAGCGTCCATACAAAGGTTTTTATACCCATCTGCTTAAAAACTCCTCTTCTAAATCATACTCTTTAAAGATGTACTCTAACATCTCTCGGATGGCACCTTCACCACCTTTTTGACTGCATATTACATTTACAATATCTTTGATGTAGTGACTGGCATCTGCAGGTGCAAATGAAAGCCCCGCTTTTTTAAGCATCTTATAGTCATTTAAATCATCCCCAATTGCAGCCACTTGATTCCACGATAGTTTTTCTTGTTTTAAAATTTCTTCTAAAACTTCTTCTTTATTATGGACTCCTTGATAGAGATGCTCAATTTTCAAATCTTGTGCACGTTTTTCAACAATGATTGATGTTCGCCCGGTGATAATAGCTGCTTTTTTACCAAACACTTTTGTCCATGTCGCTATGGCCATGCCATCTTTAACATCAAAGCTTTTTAACTCATCACCACTATTAGTATATGTGATTTGCCCATTGGTCAATGTGCCATCGACATCCAGAACAATCAATTCAATCATAAAACACCTTTAGTGCTTGGAACACCTAACTTCTCATTAGGAATCAAAGCTCTTCGTAGAGCCACAGCAAAGGCTTTAAAACTTGCTTCTAAAATATGGTGTTTATTACGTCCTCGGTTTTGAATAATATGACACGTAATTCCAGCATTATTAACCAAGGCATGAAAGAACTCTTCAACCAATTCAGTATCAAACTCCCCTACTTTTCCAGAAACATTCACTTCATAAACTAAAAACGGTCGATTACTCAAATCCAAATCACATGTGGTAGAGGCTTCATCCATAACAACCGTTGCATTGCCATATCTTTCAACTGCTTGAATAGGGAAGATGGCTTTTTTCAACGCTTGTCCTAAAACAATTCCACAATCCTCTACGCTGTGGTGGGCATCAATGTGTAAATCCCCTTTACACGCTAACTCAATATCAATGCCGCTGTGCTTCGAAAGTGCTTCCAACATGTGGTCAAAAAAACCCACACCCGTACTGATACTGAATTTTCCACATCCATCGATATTCACTCTACAACGAATATCGGTCTCTTTTGTTTTTCTGCTTAGTTCTACCATGGTTACTCCACTATTCTGCTATAATCATTGCGCCACCTAGGCCATTATTCTCTCTAAAGTCACGTGCTTCTGCTTCAGATCTGAAACCACTGATCCATACTCTGTTGATTGGTTGGTCTTCAAAGTACCCTTCTTTGATGATAACATCGTATTTGTTTTCTAAAATCAACTTAAATTTACGTTGAGTGATTTTTGCACCCTCATATCGTCTGAAGGCGCCCACTTGAACATAATACTTGCCAACGGTTGCAACTTCGTTTCGTTCAGCTTGTGTGGTTGCCACTTTAGCATTAAATCCTAAAATAGTCAGCTTGACTTGTGCCGTTCCTTTTTTAACCATATCAATATCATGTGCTGCTTTATTTGATAAGTCAATAATACGTCCAGATACAAATGGGCCACGGTCATTAACTCGCACAATGGTTGATTTTCCATTCTCTAAGTTATCCACTCTGACCATTGTGTTCATCGGCAAGGTTTTATGTGCAGCAGTTTGTGCAAACATATTATAAACTTCACCGTTAGAAGTCTTTTTTGCATGGAAATTGGGTCCATACCAAGAAGCAATACCTCGTTGTTCATCTCCAACTTTAGCTAAGGTTGGGTAGTACCATTTTCCTGCAATTTTATAAGGTCGCATCGTCGCACGATGCATTGCTTGTGAGTTTCGTATCTCTTGTTTGGGTACGTGTCGATATGAACTTTGTGAATAGTGCCCCCCTGAATAATTATATGATGTTGAAGAGCATCCTGCAAAAAGTCCTGCTAAAAGAACACTCGATCCAAGAGCAATCGTTTTCTTAGTAGTTAACAACAAGTTTATCTCCTACATTGATATGGCTGTTTGTCAGATTGTTATCTAGCATGAGTTTTTTCAAGTTGACATTAAATTTTCGAGAAATCAGTGCCAAGGTATCTCCACTTTTTACAAAATAGGCTTTTTGTTGAACCTCTTTATAATCACTTGGAATAGGAATAATCAGTTTTTGATTAATAGAGAGTATATTACTTCTTAATTGGTTAAAATTTTTAATGATTTTATACGACAAGCCATATTTTCTTCCAATACCACCCAAAGTATCACCTGAACGTACCAAGTGAATTTTAAAGGTATCTTGCTTCATGCTCTCTTTATTTAAATTAAATCGCGAGAGTCGGCTGTATGGGATATAAACATCATACTCTTTGGCCATTGGAGGCACAATCATCTGTTTTATATGCCGATTCAAACTTGCTAACTCTTTATAGTTCATCCCAATGGCTTTTGCCACACTTTTAAGATGTATTCCACCTTTGACCTTAATTGTTGCAATGGAAGTAGCGGTGCTTCCAATATTAATCAAATGTGCATCATCATCAGCAATAAAACTTTTGTTGTTCATCATCCCTAAAGAGATGATTTTTCGAATATAGTTTCGCGTTTCATTAGGGATATATTGACGATTTATTTTTTTTTGCACTACTAAAAGTTGGTAAACATCTGGTTTAACATCCCATGTACTGACCTCTTTATAAATTTTGTACAACTCTCTGAATCGTACTCGCTTTTGTTGATAATCACGAATAATTTTTCGATATTCACTGATTTCATCTTTTTTAGCTTTGGAACCATTTTCATCGACATACATATCAATCGTTGCACGTGTAATGGCTTCGATAATTCTACCTTCACCACAATTATATGCCATAGCTGCCAAATACCATTTACCAAATGTTTCATGGAGTCGCTTAAGGTATTTAGTTGCTGCGTACGTTGATTTGACCAAATCCATTCGTTCATCAACATAAAGATTGTTCTTTAAACCATAATGTTGTCCTGTTTCAGGCATAAATTGCCATAATCCCATGGCGGCAACTTTTGAACGTGCACTTAATAAAAAGTTTGATTCTGCCATTGCTAAGTAGACAAAAGATGAAGGAATACCTTCGTTTCTTAAAATGTCTTTTATTTTAGGAACAAACAGAGTTGCATCGCTGAGTTTTTGTTTATAATACTCTTTGTTGGCCCGTAAATATCGGTTGTAGGTCTGTTGAAGTTCGTAGTCAGTAATAAAAGAAGGATCAATATCCAACTCATTTAAAATCTGAATATCGCGTTTATCAAAATTTGAACCTATGAGGGTTGCGTGAACCCAAGAGAATGAAATGAATATAAAAATGAATAGTTTATTCAAAGTGAATGCCTTTTAAACGTGCTAAATAGAGGTTATTTTACCTAATTTATGCTAGATAATTCTTTAAATAACGTTTTTGCGTTTTGTGTTGTAAGATTTTCAACCTCTTTTGGACTCATTTCAAGCAGTTCAGCCATCTTTTCAACGACATATTTTGTATACACTGGTTCGTTTCGTTTTCCTCTAAAAGGGTGTGGCGTTAAATAGGGAGCATCGGTCTCTACAACCAGTTTATCCAAAGGTATTTTAAGCATACTTTGAAGCAATTTTCGTGCATTTTTAAACGTCAATACTCCACCAATACCAAAATAGAAGTTTTCTTTGGCTAAAGAGATAAGTTGTTCATCGGCATTATAACAGTGTAAAACACCTCCAACTTCTTTTGCATCATAATCAAGTAAAATCTTTTTTGAATCATTGGAAGCATCACGAATGTGTACAATAAGAGGTTTATTCACCTTTTTAGCATACTCTATTTGAGCAATAAATACTCTTTTTTGAAGGGCCATATTCGCCTCTTTTTCAACTTCATCTTCAGGCAATCGAAAGTAGTCTAACCCACATTCACCAATGGCAATACATTTAGGATGAGTTACATATTTGTCCATAATGGTTTCATCATAATCTTGGGCATCATAAGGATGAATTCCAACTGCAAAATAGACTTCATCATACTTTTCAGAAAGTTCAATGGCTCGTGGTAAGTCTTTAAAGTCTGCACCCGGTATTAAAAAAGCGTTAATACCTTCGTTGAGTGCATTTTGAATAACAGTGTCAGCGTCATCCAAATACTGTTCATTATCCAGATGACAATGGGTATCTATAATAATTTTATAACCTTTGTTGAGCTAAATCAATGATTTCATTGATTTTATCAATGTCTTGTCGTTTAATCCATGCATCAATACCAAAGTTTTTAAATGCATCGTAATCACTCTCATCGTCAATGATGGCAATTGAGATAAACTCATCAGCGCACGCATCAGCTTTATTCTCTTCAAAGTCAAAAATAGAATTGATATCAATAATCGCTAAATTAGCATCACCCGTACTTCCCTCTCCAAATACTTCTACTGTATTCTTAGAATCCAACAAACCTTTATCGATATCGCAAAAAGTAACTATTTTCATTTTAATCCCCAATTGAATTGTATTTTAATAATTGTATCAAAAAAAAATAAAAACTACAAAATATATCGTGCTGTATCTTCTTGTTCTACAATATTTTCTAATTTTTGATACACCAGTTCTTTTGTCACATTCACAGTTTCGCCCTTTTTTTCATCTGCATCAAAGCTGATATCTTCAAGTACTTTTTCAATAACGGTGTGCAATCTTCGTGCACCAATATCTTCAGCTTTAGCATTGGCTGATACACTTAAGTGTGCAAATGCTTTAATCGCTTCATCTTCAAACTCTAAATTCACACCTTCAACTTCAAGCAACGCTTTGTATTGCGTGAGCAGTGAGTTTTTAGTGTTGGTTAAGATTTTATATAAAGCCTCTTCATTTAATGGATTCAATTCCACTCTTAAAGGGAACCGTCCTTGAAGTTCTGGCAGTAAATCACTTGGTTTACTCACATGAAAAGCCCCAGCAGCAATAAAAAGAATATGGTCTGTTTTAACAGGACCAAATTTTGTGGTGACACTGCTTCCTTCAACAATAGGAAGTAAATCTCGCTGAACTCCCTCTTTACTTGGATCTTGATTTTGATTGCTTTTTCCTGAAGCAATTTTATCAATCTCATCAAGAAAAATAATTCCACCATCTTGTGCTCTTTTAAGTGCTTCCACTTTAATGGATTCATGGTCAAGCAACTTTTCACTCGCTTCATGTTTCAACAATTGTTTGGCATCTTTAATTGAGACCTCTTTTTTAACTTTGTCTTTATTGAGGTTTCCTAACATTTGATTTAAGCTCTCTTGCATGGAAGAGAAATCCATAGGCACATTTGAATCAATCAACTCTACGGTCGTTTTTTTAGGCAGTTCAATCTCAATCTTCTTTTCATCCAACTCACCACTTACAACTTTGGCTTCCATTTTATTATACGTTTTAATGAAAGACTCTTTTGAAGCTTCACTGGCACCTTGTGGCAATGGAGGTACAAGTTTCTCTACGATTTGTCGTATGACTTCTGCATCAATATTTTCTTGAATCTTTGATTCATACTCTTTTGTAACCAAAGCAATCGATTCAAAAACCAAATCTCGAACCATTGATTCTACATCACGACCAACAAATCCCACTTCCGTATATTTGCTTGCTTCAACTTTAATAAAAGGCAAATTCATCATCTTTGCCAAACGTCTTGCAATCTCTGTTTTACCTACACCAGTGCTACCTATCATCAAAATGTTTTTAGGCATAATCTCTTCTTGCATTTCAGGTGTCAATTGCATTCTTCTGTATCGATTTCTCAATGCCAGTGCAATTGTTTTTTTTGCATCATTTTGTCCAATGATATAATCATCAAGATATTTAACAATCTCTTTTGGAGTTAAATCCATAT
This sequence comes from Candidatus Marinarcus aquaticus, assembly GCF_004116335.1. Lineage (NCBI taxonomy): Bacteria > Pseudomonadati > Campylobacterota > Epsilonproteobacteria > Campylobacterales > Arcobacteraceae > Candidatus Marinarcus > Candidatus Marinarcus aquaticus. The sequence continues at coordinate 147,336 of NZ_PDKN01000002.1, read as the reverse complement.
AAACTATTCCTCAATCTTCAGTGTTTTAATATTTTGATTGGTATAAATACACAACTCTCCTGCAATCATAAGAGCCTCTTTTACCAACTCCTCTTCATCCATTTGTGTATGTTTAAACAAAGCTCGTGCAGCACTGATAGCAAAGTTTCCTCCACTTCCAATAGCAGCAATTTGTCCATCTTCAGGTTCAACGACATCTCCTGTCCCACTTAAAATAAAGATGTGCTCTTTATTCAAAACAATCATCATTGCTTCCAGTCGACGTAAAACTTTATCTTTTCGCCACTCTTTGGAAAAGGCAACCACCGCTTTAAGTAAGTCACCTTTGGTATTCTCTAAGTGTTGTTCAAACATATCAAAAAGGTTAAACGCATCGGCGGTACTTCCTGCAAATCCTGCAAGAATTTCGCCTTTATATAGAGTTCGAATCTTTGTGGCGTTCCCTTTTAAAACAGTATTGCCAAAAGTGACTTGTCCATCGCCACCAATGACTGCTTTATTTTTACCTTTATAGGCTAATATCGTAGTTGCATCAAACATGAATTTACTCTGCTATAACATCAACTTTTAATGATGCATGAATTCCATGCCCCAGTTTACAATCGGCTTCAAAGATACCTTCTGTTTTAATTTTATTCTCTAAATGCACTTGTTTTTTGTCCAATTCAATGTTCAGCTCTGCACTGATTGCTTCAGCTATCTCTTTATTGGTGACTGAACCAATTAAGTGCCCATTAGCACCTACTTTATGTTTGATTGTAAATTTTGTTGCTTCAAGTGTGCTTGCCAATGCTTTTGCATCTTCAATTTCTTGAGCTTCAATTTCAGCTTTTTTCTTCTCTTGAGCTTTATGCTTGTTCAGAACTTCATTGGTTGCTTGCAGTGCAAACCCTTTCCCGATTAAAAAATTCTTTCCGTATCCATCTTTTACTTCTTTAACTTCACCGGCTTTTCCTAAGCCTTTTACATCTTTAGTCAATAATACTTTCATAATAGCTCCATATAATTAAATGAGGTGTATTTTACAATAATAATAAAAAAAGAAAGTTAAAGGGTAAAAAAAGAAGAAAAAGAGAGTCTGAAAGATCTGTCCAAGAGTTTGGACAGATCTTACGTTCAGCTGGCGATGTCATCCTCTTTATTATGGATTTCATTATGCACTTTTGTTCTGATATTTCTTTTTTTCACATAATTGTTTAAACCAATGTGGTTGTTGTATCCCAAGAGTTTTGCAATTTTTCGAACCGATAATCCAACAGCAAGAAGCTCTTCAATTTTATCTCGTTGTTTATCAAATTTAGATTTTTGAATCGTTCCTTTAGGTTTTCCTAAATGAACGCCTTCTACTTTTTTAGCAGTAAGAGCCTCTTTCGTTCGCAGACTCATCAGATCTTTTTCTAAGTTTACAGTCATTTTAATCACACCTAAAATCATCTGAGTTAACATGTCTGCATCATCTATCAAATCCAAGTTTTGCGCCACAGAAATAATACGTACTTTTTTCTTCAATAAAAATCGTAATATCTCTAAAATCAACTCTGTCGTTCGTCCAAAAACATTCAAGTCTGCCACAATCACCGTACACGATTCTTGACAGTTTTTTAACAAGTTTATGATGTTTTGTTCTTGAATAGGAAGGTTCACTTCTATCTCAATATTTTCATTTAATTCTATATTATGTTTTTCTACATAATTTTTAATAAGTGTTTTTTGATTCTCTACATACTCTTTGTTGTATTGATTAATACGAACGAAACTGACGACTTTTTTCATGATAGACTCCTGATACAAAATGTATTATATAAAATTTAATATTAATACAAACTATTAAATTTTTAAATTTTAAATTTATACGAAATGTTAACATTTATTTTTTTAAACTAAACTTAAGAAAAGCCTAATGATGGTATCTCTTACTTCATATTTCTCTATGTTGGAGGATATATTGTTATACAGCTTGAAAAAAAAGCTATTTTTCGATAAAATCCACTACTATTAAATACAGATATATAAGGTTTGTTATTTGAAACTTATTGTTGCAATTACGGGAGCCAGTGGTGTGAACCTTGGTTTAAAATTTCTTGAACTGTTACCTAAAGACATAGAGACTTTCATTGTCTTTTCTAAAAGCGCAAAAATTGCACTCAAACATGAAAATAATTTGAGCCAAAAAACAATTCAACAAGAGCACTTTACAATCTATAAAGAGAATCAAATTGATGCTGCCATTGCTTCGGGGTCATTTGGCGCCGATGCTATGATCATCCTTCCTTGTTCACAAAATACTTTGGCCAAATGTGCTGTTGGAATTGCGGACAATCTCATCACTCGAGCTTTCAGTGTTATGTTAAAAGAGAGAAAAAATATTGTTTTAGCTCCTCGTGAATTGCCATACAGCCCAATTGCTTTGGAAAATATGCACAAGCTTTCAACGCTTGGTGTCACAATAGCTCCACCTGTATTAGGCTACTATTCACAACAACAAACGCTTGAAGAGATGGAGAACTTTTTGATTGGTAAATGGTTTGATTTACTCAATATAGAGAATAACTTATATAAAAGATGGGAATAACATGGAACAAGAAAACAAACAGATAATCACCTCCTATAAGCGAGCCATTTACAGTGGTACATTTGACCCCATTACCAATGGTCATATGGATATTATTAAACGAGCAAGTAAAATTTTTGATGAAGTTATTATTGCTGTAGCTCAAAGTGAAAAAAAATCACCCATGTTCTCTCATGAAAAAAGAGTGGAGTTCGTCAAAGTGGCAACACGAGGAATCAAAGGGGTCAGCGTTGTTGGTTTTGATACATTGTTGGTTGATTTGGCAACGAATTTAGCAGTGAGTACGATTATTCGAGGATTACGGGCGGTATCTGATTTTGAATATGAACTTCAAATGGGATATGCCAATTCATCTATTAATAAAAACATTGAAACACTTTATTTGATGCCAACTTTGGAAAATGCGTTTGTATCTTCGACCATCGTTCGAGAAATTATTCATTTTAATGGACGATTTGAACACCTCGTACCACAAGAGGTGGTTGCATGTATGTCGTAATTGAAGGAGTAGATACTGCAGGGAAATCAACACAGCTGAGTATTTTACAGAAAAACCATGCTGATGCTATTTTCACCAAGGAACCCGGTGGAACCAAACTTGGAGTGAAACTTCGAGAGATGGCTTTGGGCGGAGAAGCTCAATCAAAAATGGCTGAGATGTTTCTGTTTCTTGCTGATCGATCTGAGCATATTGAAGAGGTCATCAAACCCAATCAAGACAAAATGGTCATCAGTGATAGAAGTGTTATCAGCGGAATAGCATATGCAAACAGTTTACCACTTGAAGTGGTAACGAGTTTAAACTTAATTGCTACAAGCAATACTTTACCAACACATGCTATTTTGCTGGAATTAAGCAAAGAGGAGTTAAAAAACCGTCTGAGTCAAAAAGAGCATGACAGCATTGAATCACGAGGGATTGAGTATCTTTTAGATATTCAAGACAGAATGAAAAAAACAATGGAACTTTTAAACATAAATCATATTTATATTGATGCCAGTGAAAGCATCGAAACCATTGCAAAACAAATTGAGGATTTTATTAATGAGTAATATTCAAAGCCTTCGAGGCATGAAAGATATTTTAAACAGTGAAAGTGAACTTTTTACATACTTTATTAAGCACGCTTCACAAATAGCACAAAATCATGGTTACAGCTATATAGAAACTCCTATTTTAGAAGAGACTGCTTTGTTTAAACGAAGTGTGGGTGAAAGCAGTGATATTGTCAATAAAGAGATGTATCAATTCATTGACAAAGGTGAAAATGATGTCTGTTTACGTCCTGAAGGAACTGCGGGGGTTGTAAGAAGTTTTATTCAAAATAAGCTTGATAGAGCAGGAGGAACGCACCGATACTACTACTACGGTTCAATGTTTCGATACGAACGCCCTCAAAAAGGACGATTAAGACAGTTTCACCAATTTGGATGTGAATCATTTGGTGTGGATTCGATTTATGAAGATGCCAATGTCATTATTATGATTAAACAAATACTTGATTTTTGTGGCATTAAGTTTAAACTGCAACTCAACTCTTTAGGATGTAAAGAGTGTATGCCACCTTACAGAGAAAAGTTAGTGCAACACTTAAACAACATACGAACCGAACTGTGTGAAGATTGTAATCGAAGAATTGAGACCAATCCTATTCGTGTATTGGACTGTAAAAATGAGAAGTGTAAAACACTTTTAGTAGATGCTCCTAAAATCACACACAATCTGTGTGAAAACTGTGATACCAACTTTGAAAAACTCAAAACCATTTTAACTGCCAATGGCATTGAGTTTGAAATAGATACCAACTTAGTGCGTGGATTGGATTATTATACGCAAACAGCCTTTGAGTTTGTCAGTGACGAAATTGGTGCACAAAGTGCCATTGCTGGGGGTGGACGATATGATCGTTTGGTTGAGTTCTTGGGAGGCCGGGCAACTCCTGCGGTGGGATTTGCCATAGGAATTGAACGAATTTGGGAACTCATTAAAATGAAAGCAAACCAAAATGAGCACTACTATTTTGGTGCTTTGGATGAGAGTTGTATGGACAAACTGTTTGAAGTTGCTAGTAATAAACGTCTTTCAACACAATGCAGTGTTGAGTACACACCACGTGGGTTTAACAAACACTTTAAACAAGCAGAAAAAATCAATGCAACGCATGTAGCAATCATGGGAGAAGATGAACTGAAAAACAGTACCATCTATGTAAAAAACCTCTTAAGCAAAGAGGAAAAAACGATTTCAATTAAGGATTTATAACATTGGAAAATTACGGTATAGACATCTGGGGTGAAGATAATTTCATTATTGAAAATGGTATGGTTAAACTCAATCATGCCTCTAAACCAGCACTTATTAACATTGTCAAAGATATCAGAGCGCAAGACTATAAAGGGCCATTGCTTTTAAGATTTCCACACTTAACTCAAAAGCAAATAGAGAAACTCTACAACTTATATGATAATGCCATTGAAGATTATCATTATAATGGAAAGTTTCATGCTGTTTTCCCTCTAAAAGTGAATCAACTTCCAAACTTTTTACACCCATTGATTGAAGCAGGTGAGAAGTATAAGTATGGTTTAGAAGCAGGAAGTAAAGCCGAGCTTTTTATTGCCATGACCTATAACAAAAACAATGCCCCTATTACTGTCAATGGATTTAAAGATAAAGAGATGATTCATCTTGGATTCATTGCTAAAAAAATGGGACACAATATCACGCTGATTATTGAAGGGCTTAATGAACTTGAAACCATTTTAGAAGTCAAAAAAGAGACCAATCTTCCTTGCCCCAATATTGGTCTAAGAGTACGTCTGTTTAACCAAGGTGGTGGCGTATGGGCAAAAAGTGGAGGTATTGATTCAAAATTTGGTTTAAGCTCAACAGAGATTTTAGAAGCGTATGAAATGCTTGAAAAGAATAACTTAAAAGAGCAACTGACAATGATTCACTTCCATATTGGTTCAGCCATGACGAGCATCAAACCTCTTAAAAAAGCACTTAAGGAGTCAGGACATATTTATGCTGAACTTAAAAACTTGGGAGCTGAAAATTTAAAAGCAATTAACATTGGTGGAGGATTGGCCATTGAGTACTCTCAATTTAAAAAGAGCATCAACTACTCCATGCAAGAGTTTGCCAATGATGTAATCTTTACACTTAAGAACATTGCTTTACAAAAAAATGTTGATGAACCTGATATTTACACTGAATCGGGTCGATTTATTGCAGCCAATTCGACGGTATTAATCACACCTGTGTTGGAGCTTTTCTCTGCTGAATATGAAGAGGAACATTTACGACTCAAAGATAATAACCCACCATTGATTGAAGAGTTAAACTCATTGTTTAATGACATCAATTCAAAAGTAGCATTAGAGTACATGCACGACTCAATTGACCACTTAGAGTCACTGCTAAAACTCTTTGACTTGGGTTATATTGATTTAGAAGACCGTTCAAATGCAGAGATTTTAACGCACATGATTATTAAAAAAGCCATTTCACTTCTTGAAGTGGATGATTATGATGAGTTAAAACGCATCGATAATAAAATTCAAGAAAAATACCTCTTAAACTTCTCAATTTTTCAATCTCTGCCAGACTTTTGGGGAATTGACCAAGAGTTCCCAGTCATGCCAATTACACACCTAAACAAAAAACCAACACGAAGTGCAAGTCTTTGGGATATCACTTGTGACAGTGATGGAGAGGTACCTTTTAATCCAAGAAAACCGCTTTATCTGCACGATGTTAACCTTGATAAAGAGGAGTACTTCTTAGGTTTCTTTTTAGTGGGAGCATATCAAGATATTTTAGGGATGAAACACAATCTTTTCTCTCATCCAACTGAAATCAATATCGTTTTTGAAAACAAAAAAATGAAATTAGAAAAAATTTGTGAATCTCAAAAAATCATCGATATTTTAGATGACATTGATTACGACACGAATGAAATCATGTCTATATTAAAAGAGAAAGTCAATGAACATGACTTTAAGACCTTAGAGCAATATCTCAATGACAATAATTATTTAAAAACAACTTGGAGTTAATAATGTACGATGATACCCAACACGAACCACTCTCTTTATGGAAACAAATAAAAGAGGATTTCATGGTTCCAAAACTAAACGACCCAGCTTTGGACTCTGGTTTGGAACTTTTTTTTAACTATCCAGGTGTATGGGCGATCATCAACTATAGAATTGCTCACAAACTCTATTGCAAAAATTGGAAAAGATTGGCACGAATCATCAGTGGATTCTCACAATTTTTTACCAACATGGACATTCACCCTGCGTGTACGATTGGACGTCGAGTCTTTATTGACCACGGAATTGGAGTGGTTATTGGAGCAACAGCGATTATTGAAGATGATGTACTCATTTACCAAGGAGTAACTTTAGGTGGAGTCAGTTTGAACAAAGGGAAACGACACCCAACGATTAAATCCAACTCCGTTATTGGAAGTGGTGCAAAAGTGTTAGGAAACATCACCATTGGTAAAAATGCCAAAATCGGTGCCAATTCTGTTGTAATTTGTGATGTACCTAAAAACTGTACAGCAGTAGGTGTGCCTGCAAAAATCATCAAACGTGAAAATAAAGATGAACGACTCAACCATGCAGATTTACCCGATATCAATAAAGAGATGTTTGAATATCTGCTCAAACGCGTTGCAGTGTTAGAACATGCAATCAAACAACACGATGATATTGATTTAAGCAATGAAGACAAAGAGTTAGAGTGCATCTATAAAAAATTTATATCTGCAATGAACTCTATTAAACACTGATTGCCATGATTATTGAACTTATATTTTTTGGAACCCTTACAGGGTTTATCTCTGGTTTCTTTGGTGTAGGTGGGGGAATGGTTTTAGTACCCCTGCTTCTTTTTATTGGTTTTTCGATGAAAGAATCGGTCTCTATTTCTGTGATGCAGATGGTTTTTAGCTCCATCTTTGGTTCATTTTTAAATTTCAAAAACAAACTCTTACAATTCAAAGATGGGTTAGTTGTAGGGATTGGTGGTTTTATTGGAGGATTTCAAAGTGGTCTGATTTTAAAACTTGTCTCTAATGAAACGCTTCAATACCTTTTTATTGCAGTGATGGTATTTGCCATTTATAAAGTTGGATTTGTCAAAGTCATTGAACACAACAGTGCAGTAAAATCTCACCATCCTTTGATTCTGTTTTGCATTGGTTTGATTATTGGAATGATTGCCATGAGTATTGGAGTGGGTGGTTCAATCATGTTAACCCCAATTTTAGTGGGATTCATGTTTTATAATATTAAAGAAGCCACTTCTCTGGCACTGTTTTTTATTATATTCAGTTCATTAGCAGGTTTTATATCACAATCAGTCAATGGGCACATGCTTTATTTTGAAGGTGCAGTTGTAGGATTGGCATCATTAATTGGTGTCTATTTTGGCATAAAACTCAAAGCAAAAACCAATATCAAATCCTATAAAACCTATACGGTTATTATGTATTCATTGATTTTAGTAGCGATGATTTATAAAACATTTGTTTTGCAATAGGTTCAAATTACTTTAAAAAGAGATATAGTTTTATTTTTATAACCTTATTTTGGATTTAATTTGATATAATCGCTACTTTTTATAAGAGGATGATTATGACAGATTCAATTAAAATATTTAAAGCAAAAGAGAACAATTTAAAAAATATCAATTTAGAGATCCCAAAAAACAAACTGATTGTTTTTACGGGATTATCAGGTTCTGGAAAGTCGACACTGGCATTTGACACACTTTATGCCGAGGGACAAAGACGTTACATCGAATCACTTTCAGCGTATGCTCGACAATTCTTAGACAAAGTTGGAAAACCCGATGTTGAACGTATTGAAGGATTAACGCCTGCTATTGCAATTGATCAAAAAACCACCTCAAAAAACCCACGTTCTACTGTGGGGACCATTACTGAAGTGTATGACTACTTACGTCTGCTTTATGCACGAGTAGGAAAACAACACTGCCATAAATGTGGTCAACCTATTTCTCACATGAGTTCAAGTGATGTCATTGAACAAGTCATGAGTCTACCAGAAAATGCAAAACTGGTTATTTTAGCACCGCTTGTCAATCGAAAAAAGGGAACCTTTGCTGATATGCTTGAAAGTCTACGTAACAAAGGGTATGTTCGAGCGATGATTGATGGAGTGATGGTTCGACTCGATGAAGAGATTGAATTAGCTAAAACACAAATGCATACCATTAAAGTGGTCATTGACCGTGTGGTAATTAAAGAAGAAAATCATCAAAGAATTGCACAAGATGTTGAAAAAGGTCTCAAAGAGAGCTTTGGAGAACTTGAAGTAGAAGTGATGAACCATGAAGAGGTAGGGTGTGAAAAACACATTCACTACTCTGAGCACATGGCATGTTTTGATTGTAAGATCTCATTTGAACCTCTTGAACCTCTTAGCTTCTCATTTAATTCACCTAAAGGGGCGTGTCCTTCATGTGATGGATTAGGGATAAGATACGCTTTGGATATGAAAAAAATCATCAATGAAGAGCTCAGCATCGAAGATGGTGCAGTACGAATTATCTATGGCTTTAACAAAGGCTATTACTTTAAAATGATGAAAGCCTTCTGTGAAGCCGCCAACATTGACACCAACGTAAAGTTTGGCGATTTAAAAGAGCATGAGAAAAAAGCGATTTTACATGGTGGTGTAGAAGAAGCCAAATTCAGCTGGAAACGACACAATCTCTCTCGAAAATGGGAAGGGATTGTCAAAATTGCTTATGACATGATTAAAGAGGAAAAAGACCTTGCTGAGTATATGACAGAAAAAACCTGCTCTGATTGTGGGGGAAATCGTCTTAAACCCTCTTCTCAAGCGGTGAAAGTGGCTCAAAAAACCCTACCTGAGATTATTTCACTTCCTATTGAAGATTCGCATGCATTTTTTCAAAATGAGAAAAACTTTGCTTACTTAAGTGAGCAAAATCAGATGATTTCAGCGCCCATTTTAAAAGAGATTAAAGAGAGAATCTTCTTCTTACATGATGTGGGATTAGGCTACATCACTTTAGGTCGAGATGCACGAACCATTTCTGGTGGAGAAGCCCAACGTATTCGTGTGGCGTCACAAATTGGTTCAGGTTTGACAGGAGTCATGTATGTATTGGATGAACCTTCTATTGGTTTGCATGAACGAGATACAAACAAACTGATTAAAACACTCAAAGCCCTACAAGAAAAAGGAAATACGGTTATTGTCGTAGAACACGACAAAGAGACCATTGAAGCAGCTGATTTTATTGTAGACATTGGACCAGAAGCGGGGAAATTTGGTGGAGAAATTGTGTTTGCAGGCACTTTGGCAAAAATGCATAAAGCCAAGACGTTAACGGCACAATATATGACGGGTAAAAAAAAGATTGACTACTACTATGAGCGACCACAAGAGGAGTTCATAGAAATCCAAGATGTCAATATTAACAACATCAAAAACTTAAATGTGCAAATTCCACTTAAAAACCTTGTGGCAATTACGGGTGTAAGTGGAAGTGGTAAAAGTTCATTGATTCTACAAACTTTACTTCCTGTTGCCAAAGAACTTCTTAATCATGCAAAAAAAGTGAAAAAAGTCGATGGTGTGAGCATTGAAGGATTAGAAAAACTTGATAAAGTCATCTATTTAGATCAAAGCCCTATTGGACGAACACCTCGAAGTAACCCAGCAACGTATACAGGGCTTATGGATGAAATACGAACACTCTTTACAAAAACCAAAGAGGCACAACTTCGAGGTTATGCAATCGGACGATTTTCTTTTAACGTAAAAGGTGGGCGATGTGAGAAGTGTCAAGGGGAAGGTGAAATCAAAATTGAAATGCACTTCTTACCCGATATCATGGTCAAATGTGATGATTGTCATGGTCAACGATACAATGCGCAAACACTGGAGATTTTATACAAAGGCAAAAGCATTGCCGATGTATTAGCCATGAGTGTCAGTGAAGCATTGGAGTTCTTTGCAAAAGTGCCAAAAATCAAAGCCAAACTGCAAACACTCAACGACGTAGGTCTTGGGTACATCACCTTAGGACAAAATGCTGTGACACTCTCAGGTGGAGAAGCGCAACGAATTAAACTCTCCAAAGAACTCAGCAAAAAAGATACAGGAAACACACTGTATGTTCTGGATGAACCAACCACCGGTCTTCATTTTGCCGATGTTGACAGACTGACAAAAGTACTACACCATTTAGTTGATTTAGGTAACTCTGTATTGGTAATTGAACACAACATGGACATCATTAAAAATGCAGACTGGATCATTGACATGGGTCCAGAAGGTGGAAGCAAAGGGGGTCTGCTTGTAGATGAAGGAACTCCTGCACAATTAGCGGCCAACCATAAAAAGAGTGGTTCATACACAGGCTATTATTTAGAAAAAGAGATTAAAGAACTCAAACGATGAGTGATATCGAACGCTTCATCCAAGCAGTGCAAAACGAAGAGTTTGCACCTGCCCATGAGATGTTAGAGCATGATTGGCTTGAGTATAAAAAAACATATCGAGCCAATGATGATCAAACCGCGTATAAAAAAGCCAAAGCCCTACAAGGTTTAATCAACGGTACAACGGCTCTGGCATTATATAAAAAAGGGAAAATTCAAAGTTATGAAAAAGTGTGGAGTACTTTTTTAAAATATGAACACTATTTGAATGAAATCACCCTTCCCCAGCATAATTATTTTTTACAGGCACAAAAATTATTACACATCAAAAATAAAAATATCACATCCTAAAAAAATCGTATTTCGTAATCAATTTGTAACCACTCTCAGTTAATATTGCGCTGTGAATGGAGATGCTATGAAATTACTACATAATCTTAGCGTAAAAGCTAAACTTCGAATATTTTCAATTATTTCAGTCGCTGGTTTTATTATTTTAATTGCAATGATGCTTTTTATGTTTAACTCAACCAATGCGTATAAATCTGTAGGAAACCAACTTTTGACCATTAAAAACCGAGTCACTCAACTGAGTATGAACATAGAGAGTTACTTCTTAACAAAAAACCTTCAAGAGTATCAAACTTCCTATAAACAACTCAATCAATCACTCAATGAAGTGACCAATCAAATGCTTGAACTGGATATTGAGAGTGACCAATTAAAACAGACACAAGCACAAATTGAAAGTCTTAATACCTTTTTTTTAGATATTGTCCATGATAAAGAGCAAGTAGAACTCTATTTAAAACAGATGTTAGAAAATAAAAATGCCATCAATAAAATTTTTGAAAAAAATTATGACTATAAACTGTTACAATTTATGATGAAAATGGAGCTGTATGAGAAAAACTTTTTAATCAATAAAGAGATTGATTTAGATGAACTCAATGTACTTCAAATAAAAATGCGTCGATCCATTCGAGATTCCATTAACTTTACAACCAATAAGCCCCTACAACAAGTCATCATCAAAGCATTATTAGAGTATAAAAATCTTCTTTCAAATATTGTTGAACTTGAAAAGAGCATTGGTAAAGACTTCAACGAAGGAAAACTTAAAAACATGAGTGAACTCATTAAGAGTGTTCAACACATGGTCACACAAACCACTGAACATATTGATGAACACATGGACGAACAAATATCTCTGCTTATTACCGTGTTGGTAACGATTTCCGTTGTGATGATTGCGTTTGAATTAATGCTGGCTTTTTTAATGTTTGACAGCATCAGTAAATCTCTTGCCAGTGTTAAAAATGGTTTAAATGATTTTTTTGATTTTATCAATTATAAAAAAGAGCATATTCACAAAATCAAAGTTAAAACCAAAGATGAATTTTATGAGATGGCACAAGAAATCAATAAAAACATCGATACCAGTATGAAGACCTTTGAAAATAACAAAGAAATCATTCATCAAACCAATGATATCATTCACAAAATCTCCAATGGTTTCTTTGCTTATAATATCAACTTTGATGAGATTATTTCACCCGATATGAAACAACTGGTCGCTTCTATTAATACCATGATTGAGCAAACCAAAAATAAGTTTAATATCATCATCACATCTTTAGAAAATTATGGGGAATACAACTTTAACTATCAAGTGCAACAAGCAGGTTTAAAAGAGCGACTCAATGGAGACTTTGGTTCACTGGTTGCCAGTACCAAACTCATTGGAAATAATATCTCAGAATTTTTAGCCATGATTATGAACACAGGAGATCAACTCCATATTGATACCCAAAAACTGAATGAAACCGTTGAAAAACTGAGTTCAAGTTCAGAAAACCAAACCTTGGCACTTAAAAACAGTGTTCAAACACTGCAAGAGATCACGCAAACAATAAATAAAAACAGAGAAAACTCTCAACAAATGAGCAATTTGGCTCAAAACGTATCGCACTCAGCCTCAACAGGTTATCAACTGGCGACTCAAACAGCAACGGCAATGAATGAAATCACCAATGAAGTGAGCTCCATCAATGAAGCCATTGAAGTCATTGACAAGATTGCCTTTCAAACGAATATTCTCTCGCTTAATGCAGCAGTCGAAGCTGCCACAGCAGGAGAAGCAGGCAAAGGTTTTGCTGTGGTGGCACAAGAGGTTCGTAACTTAGCCACCAGAGCTGCAGATGCAGCCAAAGAGATTAAAGAGTTGGTAGAAAAAGCAACGCAAAAAACACAGTCTGGAAAAATCATTGCTCAAAATATGATTGAAGGGTATAACGATTTAAGTGCCAAAATCAATGACACCACCGCCTTGGTTCAAGAGCTTGAACACTCTTCAAAAATCCAACAGCAAGGTATCAGCAAAATCAATGATGATGTGAATATTTTAGAAGAGAGTGTCACCATCAACAATAAAAATGCGCAAGACATCAGCACCCTCTCTTCAGGCATCACCAAGCTTTCCAAAAGTCTCTTTGATGCAGCTTCTAAATCCAACTACAACACTGATGTTCGAGAACAAGTTTGTGATGTGCAATTGGTTTATAAAACAGCCCAACTTAAAAATGACATTATTAAATTTAAAAATGAGAGTTTTACAGCATTAAAACTCTATAAAAACAGTACACTTAAAAAACCCCATGAAACCTCACTGGGACTTTGGATAAAAGAACAAGAACAAAACAAGCAAACATTCATTACATCCAATGTTTGGAAAGAACTTAAAAAACTCAATACACAATACAATGAAGCAGTACAGGCCTATGTAACCCACAGTGCATCGAAAGCAGACAACGACAAACTCATTGAACTCTCATCAAACATTGAGTTTCTCACCATTCATATTTTTGATAAACTTAATGAAATTAAAGTGGTCAACTGCAAATAAATAGAGACTCATTGGGAGCCTCTAAAAAAGTATGCTAAAGATATGAAGATATTTATTTTTAGAGGTTCCCTTAATCAAAACTTCTTTATAATGAAAGAAAATGATTAAAGAGTCTCTATGTCCCATTTAACTTCACATCGATTTTATCTTTTATGCGTGACGATACTCTCTTTAATATTTCTCGCAGCCAATTCTGTTCTATGTAAACTCGCTTTTAAAGATACTGGCATTGACCCCTTTTCATTTACTTCTATCCGACTTTTAAGTGGTGCTATTACTCTGTTCATTTTGGTGCAAATCTTTTCAAATCAAACCCAAAAACCTAAAAAAAACTTTCTGGCTTCATTGATGCTGTTTGTTTACGCCATTACTTTTTCTTACTCTTATGTACTTATTGATACGGGTGTGGGTGCACTCATACTCTTTGGTGTGGTTCAAGTGGTGATGATCTCTTATGCATTTTTTACAAAACAGCAACTCAATCGTTTTAAACTCATTGGAGCTTGCATCGCATTTTTAGGATTAATTTATTTGTTATCCCCTTCTCAAAAGAGTCAAATCTCATTTGAAGGTGCATTATTGATGGCACTTTCAGGTGTGGCTTGGGGTGTCTACTCCATCGTGGGAAAGAACATTCAATCCCCACTTATAACCACCTCTCAAAACTTCACTTGGTCACTTCTGTTTATCATACTTTTTAGTTTCATCAGTACACTGAACATCACCATTACAACAGATGCTTTTATTTATGCACTCATAAGTGGTGCGATTACTTCAGGATTAGGTTACGTACTTTGGTATATGGTTGTTAAAAAAATAGAGACCAGCACCGCAAGTATTTTACAACTGCTTGTTCCTGTTTTAGCGACACTGGGTGGAGTGATTTTTTTACAAGAGCAACTCACTTTTCACTTTATTACTGCTGCCATTATCATCTTAAGTGGTATCACACTTTCAGCTGTAAAAAAATTACCAACAATTTAAAAAAGATTACGTTATTATAAGAAAAGAAAAAATAAGGGCATCTATGACACAATCAGAAAAAGAGATTATCAATCAATTTGCCTATGATAATTTGATCACCAATCTCTCAAAATATGAACTTTACTATCAAATATCTTTAGAGTATTTGGTGCAACAAACAGAGTTTGACAAAGAGTCCGCTTTGGCCAAACTTGAAAAAATGCAACTGGAAGTTGATCCAGAGCATGTTTTTTATAGCATCATTGCCATTACTCGAAACTGGAAAAATTTTGCAACATATAAAGAGAAATTTGAGACAGAGTTACAAAAACATGCTTCAATTAATGCTTTAGAAGATTATGTCAAAAATGATCCTGATTTACTTCATCCAGAGATTTTCTTGGATGAAACCATTGAAAAAATCAATAATGAAGAGTTTTTTAATCAAAAGATGAAACAGTTTTTTGATGAAGAGATTGATAATATTTTGATTCGTTGGCAAACCATTGTGCCAAAAGATTTAGCTGAAAATATAAAGAGCGTTGCTCTGTCTATGATGTAGATTAAGCAATTCGCTCTTCGTTAAGACTCATTAAATAGGCTTTTAATCGCATCATTTCATCCGTTGGATATTGTGCGAAATAATCACTTCGGTTCACTTTTACGTAAAAATCTTTACTCTCTTCGTTATAACCAAAGTTGACATTAGAGATTATAAACTCTAGCGGTTCTTTTACAGTGGGTTCCACTTTTTTGGTCTCTTTACTTTGAACCATCTCACGAACCAATTCAGGGTTTTGAATATTTCTGTTTTGAACCTCTTCATTTAAAAGTGAGGTTTCATGAGTTTGTTGTACTTTCTCTGTTTTTGTCTGAGAAAAATTGGCAAATTGTTCAAATTTTGGTATGTTTCCTACTTCCATAACACACTCCTTACTTGTCATTACCCCCGTTATTCATCCATTATAACTCTACAAGTCTTAAAGCTAATATAAGTTTTGAAATTAGTTTGTAACATTTTAAATGAGAAAATATTGATAATTATACTAATTCTTTGAATTTTATTGTATAATAAGTGTTAAATTTAAAAACTAAAGGAGTTCAAACTTGGACGAGCATTCCCAGAGGTGTTACATCATTAAAATCGAGGTAACATGGATATATTAATTATATTATTTGTGTTAGTAGTTGGTGTTTCATTTTTATGTTCGATTTTAGAGTCTATCATACTCTCTACAAATCTGTCTTATATCTCTGTTTTAGAGAAAAAAAATCCAAAACGCGGTGCATTACTTAAAAAGCTTAAAATTGATATTGATAAATCAATCGCTTCAATTTTAATCTTAAATACCATAGCCAATACACTTGGTGCTACAGCTATTGGGGTACAAGCACAAAATGTTTTTGAAGGCAACAGCAATTTCGTATTGGCTGTTTCAATTATTTTAACATTCATGATTCTCTTTTTTGCAGAGATCATTCCTAAAACAATTGGAGCGATATATTGGAAAGAGTTGGCTCCTACAGCGGCTCTGTTTATTAAATATTTTATTCTTTTTACCAACCCCATTATCATCGTTACGCAATTCGTCACTAAAAAAATTTCCAAAGGGAAAGATACCAGTGACACCATTTCAAGAGAAGAGTTAATCCACTCAACACTGTTAAGTGAAGAGGAAGGGATTATTGGTGATTTAGAATCTGATATTATTGAGAATACTTTAACGTTGCATGATATTAAAGTCAAAGATATTTTAACACCACGGTCCGTGATGTACTCAATTCAAAAGAATTCAAAAATCAAAGATTTATTGGATGACAAACGAACCTATAAATTCTCAAGGGTTCCTGTTTATGATGAATCCATTGATAACATTGTAGGGGTTGTTTTAACAAAAAAACTGTTCAAACAAGCCATCAATGATAAAGAGGCCACAGTAGAATCGATTATGTTCCCTGTCTTTACACTCAATGAGAATATTCCTGTTTCAAAAGCATTAAACTTCTTTATTAAAAAAAGAGAACACATGTTTATTGTTTTGGACAATTATGATCAAACGGAAGGAATTGTTACGTTAGAAGATTGTATTGAGACCTTGCTTGGACTTGAAATCATGGACGAATCCGATACAACAGAAGATATGAGAAAACTGGCTTTACGAAAGATGAAAGCCAAACGAAAAGAGAAAGAGGGGTTAAAAAACTAACCCCTTCTCTTTTAAAAGGAATTGTCCTCTTTTTTTAACTTTCGAACAATTGATTTCTTAACCGAATCAGGTACAAAATTTCTATTAGAACTGTTCACATTGGTTATTTGCTTATCACACACTGTACAAACAAACTCTGTTTGATTAAGAAGGGTGTCAAACGTAGAGTACAACTCTTTTTCACAATGGGGACAATAAGGTCTTAAATTAAGCACTTGCTTATCCAAGTTCCAATCCCATTTCCATTTTACATCATAAAATATGTCTTCATTGTATTCAAAAAATTCTGGGTTGACCACATGAAAAATAAGCTCAATAATTAAATGAAAAGATGTCGTAAGTGCTAAGATAATAAGAAAAGTCATCACCGCATTAAACAGTGAAAATGTCCCTGTAACATAGAGTGTCACTGGGGTTGCAAGCAAAGTAAACAAAATCCAATAGATATAACGATTTACTTTAATGACCATCTTTTTTCCTCGTTGTAAAATCCATTATCTTACCACAAATATAGTAATAAGATGCTAATATTAAAAAAACCATATAAAGTATTCTTATGTTATCAGAATTTATTTTAAATTTTAAAAGTTGCCTTTTAAGTACACTCACAAAAGAGAATCTGCCTTTTAGCAGCTATGCCCCTTTTATCTGTTATAACCATTGTTATTACATCTTTATCAGTGATATTGCAAAACACTCAAAGAACCTTAAAAACAACCCTCATCTCTCTTTATTTTTCATTGAAGATGAATCGATGTGTGAAAATATTTTTGCTCGTAAACGGGTACAACTTGATGCAAAAGCACAATTGATCAATAAAGAGTCCGAAACCTTTAGCACAGTTATAAAACTCTTTGAAGAACAGCACGGTGCAACAGTGAATATTTTAAAGAAAATGAGTGACTTTAAGCTTTTTGAGATTACGCCTTCAAGTGGAGAAGCGGTCTTTGGCTTTGGCAAAGCATACAATGTTGGTGGAAAACACTGCAATGAACTTCTTCAAAGAGAAGGGGTTAAAGGACATCAAAGCAAATGACACGTGCCTTTTGTTATGAGTGTTACCGTCCACAAACGAGCTGTATGTGTGAACACATTCATCCCATACAAACCAATACAAAATTTATCATTTTAATGCATCCTAAAGAGTATCGAAAAACGAAAAATGGTACGGGCCATCTGACCAATAAATCACTGGTGAATTCTGAGATTCATATTGGAATTGATTTTACGAAAAATGCATCGGTGCAAACGATTTTAAACGATAAAAAGTATGAACCTTTTTTGCTCTATCCAGGGAAAGACTCTATTTTACTCAATGAAGAAAAAATTGAAACAACAAAAAAACTGGCGCTGTTTATCATTGATTCAACCTGGCCGTGTTCAAAAAAAATTTTACGCCAAAATCCTTTTTTACAAACCATGAGAAGCATCAGTTTTGAAGCCACTCAACTCTCACAATTTCATATCAAAACGCAACCCCAAAAAGAGTGTCTTTCAACGATTGAATCTACACTTTCTATTTTACAACATCTGCACACACAACAGTTTGAAACAATAACATCAACACAGTTTGAACGGTTTTTAACACCTTTTAAGGCCATGGTGGATTACCAACTTCAATGTGCACACAATAACAAAAATATACGTTTTAAGTAGCCGATTTAAACTTAAACCCTACTCTTTGAAGCATTTGTAAGTCACTTGCAAGCAGTTCATGTTCTGTTTTAAGTGTTCGGTGAATAAAGCGCATCTCAGCATTGGTAAAGCCATCAAGCTCTTTATCTTTTACTTTAACCTCTTTATCGGTGATATGAATACGTTTAAGTTTGCCATTTTTCTCTTTGACATAATAAACCAAATCATACTTTTTAGTATTGATTTTCTCCAACGTAACAACCACTTTATCCTCTTTGGCTTGCAAAGCATAATCGGTGTAAAGCTTTTTAAACTCTGCTTGCTTTAAATACCCAATATACAGTTTCGTAAAAATATCAAAATATATAGAGAGTTGGTTCGATTTAAAAAAATTCAAATCAACTTTAAATTTTGGGTGAGAACGTGCTTTGTCTAAAATATATTCAAGCGTTTGAAAATATTGAAACTTCTCATATTTGACTTTATACGTCTGTATAAACTTCTTATGCCGTTTGGTAAAAAGGTGTTTCTTTTCACGTTTATCATAAATGATACGCTCAACAAAAGCATCATCCTCTAAATCTTTAGTCACCCACACCGTACAGTATGATGGGAATTTACTGATGCCCTTGCTGCCTTCGGTTAAGACAATCAGTGCGCGTATAGTCAAATGAGGGAAAAGCATACGCAAAAGTGCATGCTTTTTATAAAGACGTTTGATCAAACTCTCTGTCTTTTTAGAAGTACTCATCTCTACAAAATATAAAGAGTCTTCGGTAAAAAAGAGTGCATCAAACTCACTGATATCTTTGTACGCACTTTTATAGACAATTTGTGAGCTTTTGTCGATCATCAAACCACTTTTATAAAACTTCATGGTTTGATTTTGGTAGGGACCTTTCAATATAAATGAGGTGATTTCTTCAGCAGTATAAGCATATTCAATCAACAATTCATAAATAATGTTTTCAAAGATTTCACCTTTAAAACTGGTATACGCAGCAATGAATTGAGGTGAGTTTTTATCAATCCTCTTTTTAAGAAGATGTTTGATGTTATTACTGCTGTAACTGTAGTGAAAAAGGTTATTTTTTATAGGATAAAAATTCAGTGCTTTAATATCAGGACTTATTTTAAAATGGAACAATCTCAAATCTTATTATATGGTTTTACTTTATTAGTATATTTTATTATATCTTAAAAGCCCTATTTTTAAAATAAAAGAAACTTTTTCGTTATTTTTAGATTTCTTTAATCTATTTTGTATAGAATTATAGTACTAAGCGCGGAGACTATTATGAAAAAAATCATACTCTTTTTATATTGTATACTTTTGACTTTTTCTGTAAATGCTCAAGAAGTTAAACTCTCTTTCAAACAACAATCCATCAGCAATGCTCAAACAGCACTGCTTTATTTAGAATCTTCTGTTCCTATTAACAGTCCAAAACTCACCATTGAAAAAAGAAACATTGACTTTATACCGCATGTAAAAAAAGAGGGAACATATTTTGCATTTATTCCCATGGACTATTACAGCAAATTAGGTGAACATCGAATAATTGTCTCTTATGTTAAAAAGAACAAAAAGCTCTTTAAAGGGATCTCTTTTCATCTGATTGAAGGCAATTATAAAAGTGAAGTGCTCAGAGTAGCACCATCTAAAGTAATTCTGTCAAAAGCAAATCAAAAGCGTACTCAAAAAGAGTATGCCCAAGCCATGGAAGTTTATAATACGATCTCAACCAACACTTTTGAGTCCTCGTTTATCTATCCCATGAAAACAAAAATCACGAGTGCATTTGGTACTAAACGCACCTATAATGGCTCTTTAAAAGGGTATCATTCGGGTACTGATTTTAAAGCACAAGTAGGTACTCCCATATATGCCAGTGCTTCAGGCATTGTCCGTATTGCACAAGATCGATTTTATGCAGGTAACTCCGTTGTCATTGATCATGGATATGGTGTCTATAGTGGATATTATCACTTAAGTAAAATTGGAGTCAAAGTTAACCAAAAAGTAACAAAAGGAGAACAGATTGGACTTTCAGGAAATACAGGTCGCGTCACTGGACCACATTTACACTTCTCCATACGTGTTCATGGTGTGCAAGTTGACCCCATGCAGTTTATAGAAGTAACACAACAACTAGAAGGGAAACTAGCCAATAAAATGTATGAATAAATTAACCTAGATTCAGCTAAAATACGTTTTATTCACAGTTTTTTTAAAGTTCCAAAGGTAAAAATAATGAAAAAAACATTTAAAAATTATATTTTCTCCAGCCAAATTATTTTAGTTACAATTATTTTCGTCATCTGTTTTATTTTTGGCACCTATTTACATACGACATTGACCAAACAAGAAGCACTTAAACACTCCGATAATTTTTCAAATCAAATCTTCTCATCAATGTATCAAGTCATGAGAAAAGGGTGGAGCAAAAGTGATGTAGAGATGTTTACTCAATCACTTCGTGATAACTTTAAAGAGAGCAATTACACCATTAACATCTACCGAAGCGACATTGTTAAAGAGCTTTTTGGCCAAGTGGAAGAGAATACCAAAGACAATATCCTTTTAAATATTTTGGACAATAAAAAAGAGCAACTCAAATATTTTGATAATAATTTGGTCAGAAACCTGCTCCCACTTCATGCTAAAACAGAGTGTCTGTCATGTCATGCCAATGCAAAAGTGGGTGACGTTTTAGGGGTCATCGAAGTCAAACAAAACTTACACTCACTCTTTGAACAAAGCAAATACCAATTTATTGTCTTTTTCTTAATCATCATCCCACTGTTTTACATTGTTGCATTTATCACTTCACGATACACCAGTAAAAAAGTAACCAAAAGTATTGATCTGTTTAATAACAAAGTTGAAGCGATTAACTCCATTCAAGACTTTAAACAGTTCAACTCAAAAGATATTGACCTCTATTTTAGTGAACTCAATCAAGTGGTTAAACACGTTGATTTAATGGCACACAAACTTAAAAATGTGGCCGTAGATAAAGAGTTATTGGAGTTTGAAATCAAACTGCTTGATAAGTTTATTATCACTTCAGATGTCGTCAAAGATTGGCGAGAGTATATCAGTGATTTACTCGTTGAAATCAATAAAATCATGGACACATACACCCTTATGACGATTTTTAGAGTGGGAGATGACCAATTTGAAGTCGATATTTTTTGGTTGGGTAAACCAGAGAAAAATGTGCAAGAGTTTTTTGAAGAGTACATTCATAACTCCATTCGAAATTCCAGCTATTTTGAAGGCATGAGTGATTTTAAAGTCAAACATATCATTGCCAATAAAGATTATTGTTTGAGTGACTTAAAAAAAGAGGACATAGAGTATCGTTCAAAATCTCTCTTCTTAGATTCACCCAAAATTGGTGGAATTGTAGGAATTGGTCTGCAATCTGTATTTGCCAATGACCCGGTACGATATATTGTCATTGACTCAATTTTAACCACCATGGCGAACTTAGTTGGTTCAGTAAAAGCCATCAACAAATATACTCAAGATTTAGAGTATTACGCTGCACGTGATCCATTAACCGATTTGTTTAACCAAAGAGTATTTAATGACCTTATGGCATATGAAATCAAACGAGCAAAACGACACAGCTACTCATTTGCACTGATGGTCATAGATTGTGATAACTTTAAATCAGTTAATGACAGTTATGGACACAGTTTTGGGGATAAATTCTTACAAACCATTGCCGATATTTTAGAAGCTGAAAAAAGAGATGAGGATATTGTGGCACGTTATGGAGGAGATGAGTTTACCGTCATCTTACCAGAGTGCGACGAAAATGGAGCTTACACAGTTGCAAGTAGAATTTCAGAAACCATTGCCAAAACAAAACTTCAAGCTCCAGATGGTACCAATGTGAGTTTGACGATTTCAATTGGAATTTGTGTCTATCCACAACACACGATGTCACAAAAAGATATGTTCACGATTGCAGATTCTATGATGTACCAAGTAAAAGAGGAAGGGAAAAACTCAGTTAAACTTCCTAATGCAGGTGATGTAACAGAGATTTTATACGAAAAACAGCATAAATCATCGATGCTTAAAAGCGCAATTGACAACCGACAAATTGTGCCATATTTCCAACCCATTCAAATGTCAACCAACAACAAAGATGGTTTAGTAATTCATGAACTGCTTATGAGAATCAAACAAGATGACCGTATCATCTCGGCATTTGAGTTCATTGAAGTGGCAGAGTCTATGGGATTGATTAATAAAATGGATCTTATTGTCATTGAAAAAGCGTTTGAAGAGATTAACAAAAAAAACTATAAAGGAATTTTGTTTATTAACCTTTCACCCAAATCACTCGTTGTGGGTGATTTCATCAATCAAATCAATGATTTGGTGGAACAATATGGCATCGACAAAGAAAAAATTGTATTTGAAATTACGGAGAGAGAAACCGTTAAAAATTTCTCTCTTCTTGAACGATTTGTTAAAAACCTTAAATCAGAAGGATACAAGTTTGCCATTGATGACTTTGGTTCTGGTTTTTCATCATTTCACTATATTAAAAAATTCCCTATTGATTATCTTAAAATTGATGGGGATTTTATCATCAATATCGTTGAAGATGAAAAAGACCGAGCGTTTGTTCACAGTATCATCACCCTTGCTCAAGAGTTAAATGTTCAAACCATTGCAGAGTTTGTCGAGAACAAACAGATTGTCGATGTCATTGATACCATGGGGATTGACTACTACCAAGGGTATTATGTCGGAAAACCAAGTGAAAACTTTTTACTTGAAACAAAAGAGGAGTAATCCTCTTTGAGCATCTACTACCTTTTAGACTTTCTTCTGTTTGCACTCATAGGTACTTTAAGTTATTATGCTTATGAAAAACGTATCTATCTTAAAATTTTTGAATATTTTAAAATCTTTTTATGGATCACCATCAGTGCAAAACTTGCATCCAAAATGGGTCTGTTTTTACAAAAAATTGGATTTTTAAACTCAGACTCTTATGCCGTCACCATTCTGATTGGTTTTATTTTAAATTTGATTATTCTGTTTTATTCACATAAACTTATTCTTGCTTTTTTAAATACGTTTTTTAACAATCAAAAAATCAAAGAGCTTTTTGCAAAATCGATTACGGTTTTAGAAATCACGATTATCGTCACTTTCAGTTTATATATTCTCATGCAAATCAAAGTGATAAAAAGTGCGGTTCAACCTTCAATGAATAAATCAATTTCATATCCTTATATCAAACGTTTTTATAAGAAGTTTTTAAATGATGATTTTATCTACATGGTTTTACATTCAGATACGGGTACAAACTATAAAGAGGTGATTTTTAAATCCTTTAAAAACTCATTTTAAAGGCAGATACAAAGACTCAAACGCCTTAGGGTCGTTTTTAAAAAGCAGTACACACTCTTTACAAATACAGGCTTTCATCTTTAAATGCTCAGGAATATGTGCACGCAGTTCTAAAGGCACTTGGATATCATTACACCAACATGGCTTGGGACTATCTGCCATACACCCATTCTCTTTTTTACAAAAGGGACACACTTTAGGATTCACTTGTGTTGTTTCCATACTTCTCCTTGTAACTGAAATATAACTTTTTTGAAACCAAATTGCAACCCTTGCCCTATACACTTCTATTAAGAAAACAACAAGGAGGATACAATGATTAAAGCAACCATAGCACTCATTGGCATTGGTACGTACTTTATTGTTAAAACATCATTGATTTTATTCAACGAATATGTTTTAAATGCACACGCAAAGTAGTCACAGCTTGTGTGGCTACTGTGAATCTCTTTTAAAAATCAAACACTTTAAACTCTTTTCTTCATCCACACTTTTAAATGTTTTCACATTCTCTAAACGTCTTTGAAATTTAAACTCTGGGGCTTCTTGTTTAAAAAGCTCAATTAAAAAGGCACTCTGCAAATAAGGATCATTCAAACAAGCTAATATTTCACCTTTTGGTGCAGATAAATCAATGAGTCGTCGTACAATCTTACTGTAATCTTTGCTTGCAGCGAAACTGCTTTTTTGAAAAGACGGGGGGTCGATGATAATGATATCATATGGTCCAGATTTTTTAATTCTGCTCCACGATTTTAAAATATTATACGGCATAAATTCGATATTGTTTGTATTTAAATTGTTCAGATGATAATTGGCTCGCCCCGTACTCAATGCAGATTTACTCATATCCACATTAACGACTTTACTCGCACCTACAAATGTAGCAGCCACGCCCAAAGAACAAGTATATGAAAAAAGGTTCAAGACACTTTTGTTTTTAGCAACAGTTTGAATATAGGTGCGTCCATTTTGCATATCGGCAAAGAACCCAATGTTTTGATTGTTCATCAAATTCAAGTGGTATTGTAAACCATTTTCATGTGCAACGCACTCTTTGGGCATAGAGCCAAAAAGCAATTCACTCTTTTCCTTTTTCATATAACGTCGTTGTAAAACAACACAGGTAAAAAGTTGCTTGTCATACAGCTCTTTAAAAAACTCTTTTAATACATCATCTAAAGAGTCATCTATTTCATTAAAATAAACCACAAATAAAATGGTATTCATAGAATCCATCGTCAGAAATTCAAAGCCTTCAAAACACCCTCCCCTGCCATGAAAAAGGCGTCTGAAATCTTGCGTTTTGTTTTCTAAATTATGATAGACTTCATTTTTAACACTATCAATCATACAGTTGTCCTGCTAAATATCCACTGGAAAAAGACCATTGCAGATTGTATCCTCCACAAGGTCCATCCAAATCCATCACCTCTCCACAAAAGTAAAGCCCACTGATAATTTTGCTTTGCATGGTTTTGGGTTCAATCTCTTTTAAACTCACGCCACCTCTGGTAATCATGGCATGTTTAAAACCTTCATGCCCAATAATGGTCAAAGGAGTCCAAGCGAGCACTTTGACCAGTTTTTCTCGTTTAATACCTTCAAGGTTTTTAAACTTCTCTTGGGCATTGACTTCACACTCATTGCACAGCGCTTGTGCAATACTTAAAGGTAGAATAGTTTGCATTGTTTCTAAAGTACTTAACGTAGAATGATTTTTAAATACTTTATAAATCTGGTCTTCATTCATCCCTTTTGTAAGATTTACTAAAATAGGCACTTCCCCATGCTTATCTAAAATTGGTGTCACATCCCGTGCAAAATCAAGCACCACAGGACCTCGTATACCATTTTTTGTAAAGATTAAATCTCCACACGCTTTAAGTTTTTTATACTTTTTAATGTCTACTTTAATCGTAGCATTGGCAATCGTATCCGCACGACACTGTGCACCCCACTGCTCTTTGGTTAAAAGAGGCATCATCGCTGGATGCAAGGACGTTACACTGTGTCCTAAACTTTTAGCAAACTCATAACCGTCACCTTCTGCTCCTAAAGTGGGATACCCAAGTCCACCCGTAGAGACGATCACTTTTTTAGCTTTAAAGCTTTTTTCATTCGCTTTTACAATAAAAAGTTCATCCTCTTTTATAATCGATTCAATGGAACAATTTGTTTGAATATCTAAAGCTAAACTCTTTAATTTGGTCTGTAAAGCTGTTAAAATAGTTGTCGAATCATGGGTAACAGGAAAAATTCTGAAGCCATCAGGGCAATGTGTCTGTACGCCCAAGTCATGAAAAAATTCTCGAAGAGCTGTTGCATCAAACAGTTTCAAAGCATCACTCATAAAACGTCCTTGTTTTCCAAAGCTTTTCATAAACTGCTCTTCATCTAAAGTATTGGTCAGGTTACATCGTCCACCACCTGTGGCTTTGAGTTTCGCTCCAATTTTAGGCAGTTTTTCTATAAGCAGTACATTTTCATGTGATTGACAAGCAGCTATGGTTGCAATAATTCCAGCAGCACCCGCGCCTACAATTGCAACATCATACAGTTTTTCCAAAAAAGACTCTTTCGGACATCGTTGTCCTTAATATTTTTTCGTTATTATATATAAACTATTATTAAAGGTGTTGCCATGAAAGAGTTTGACCTAATTGTTTTAGGTGGAGGACGAGCCACCAGTTTAGCTAAAAATGCTGCAAAAAAAGGCAAAAAAGTTGCCGTCATAGAAAAATCAGCTTTGGGGGGAACGTGTCCCAACAGAGGGTGCGTGCCATCTAAACTGCTCATAGGATATGCGGAAGTATCAAGAGCGATTCAAGAAGCCAAACGCCACTATATCGATGCTACGATTAAAAAAATCGATGTGGAGAAAATCTTTGAAAAAACAAACCACTATATCTCAAAAATCGATGAAAACTACCAAAAGAAGTTTAATGAAAACGTCACTGTATTCAGAGGTGAAGGAAAATTTGTAAGTAATAAGGTTATTGAAGTTAATGGTGAGCAACTCACCGCCAAACAGATTGTCATAGCAACTGGAACCAGACCCATGAAACCACCACATGAAAAAGCATGGAGCAGTGACGATATTTTTCCTTTAAAAAAAGTACCAAAAAGCATTGCCATTGTAGGTTCTGGTTTTATTGCTGTGGAGCTTGCTAACTTCTTTGATGCAGTGGGTATAAAGACAAAACTGCTCGTTCGAAGCGGGGAACTACTCAAAAACGAAGATGGTGAAATACAAGCAGTCTTTCAAGAAGAGTTCAGTAAAAATGTGGATGTTGCTTTTAATACCACCATCAAAGAGACTCATTACAATGAAAGCAAACAAGTATTTGAACTGATTTTAGAAAATAAAGAGAGACAAACCACACCTCACTCTTGTGAAGCGCTTTTATATGCAACAGGACGAGAATCTAATGCAGACCTTTTAAACCTTGAAGCAACAAACATTGAACTGGATAAACGAGGTTTTATCAAACGCAATGAGTTCTTTGAAACTACTGCAAAAGATGTGTATGTTGTAGGTGATGCAGGTGGAGAATATATGTTACAACATGCAGCAGCATATGAAGTCAATCACATGGAAAAATATCTCTATGAAGATAAAAAAGAGCCTTTAAAATTTAAATACATGCCTCACGCCGTCTTTTGTGAACCTGAGATTGCAAGTGTAGGAATTACTGAAGAAAAAGCCAAAGAGGAAGGAATAGCCTATGTAAGCAGTGTGACCAATTGGTTAGCCAGTGCCAAAGCGGAATCAACAAAATTGAAATACCCTATTACAAAATTTATCATTAATCCAAATAATTATGAGATTTTGGGATGTCATTTGGTGGGCCCTCAAAGTGCGACCATGATGCATCAAGTGTTAGCAGTTATGCATTTAGATAATGATATTCGACATTTAAAAGAGATGTTGTATATTCACCCAGCATTAAGTGAAGCACTGCTTCCTGCAGCAGTTAACAGTGTCAAAGAAGTTGAAAAATATAAAGAGGCAAAATAACCTCTTTATACTCAAATTAAACTGCACCCATTAATTGTTTAGAACTCTCACCAATAAAAGAACACATTTCATCGTACGTTCTAGGAGTCTCTTTCACATCAGAGTCTAATAACTCTTCGTAAAGTTTTTCAATCTTTTCTTCAGCTTTTTTATATGCTTTCATATCACTTTTATCCAATGAAGCTACCTCTAAAAGTTCATTCCATACTGAACTCTCATCTAACATAATTGCTGTGATTGTAACATCTTTGTACTCAAATGTACCGTTTGCATCTAAGTCAGTTACATATAAAAGTACTAAAGAATCAGCATCAAAGAATTGACCATATTTTTCCATCATTGGTTTAAAGTGATGGAAACTCTCTAATTCACATGAGAAAAATTTGATTTTTTCATCTTTACTTATCATAATCACTTGCTTAGCTTGGATTTTGGGAGGCAATTTTCGATCTGGTGAGATTTGTTTACCTGCTTCAACGATTAAAGCCCCTCTGTAACCATGTAATCCGTCACTTAAATCTGCGTTTAAAGATGGTTGCCAATCCAATTCATTTGCTTTAATAAACTCCATAGGTGTAGCCATTGTTTGTCCTTTTAAATAATTTGCCTTATTCTATGCAAAAACTATTCCGCTATCTAGAAAAGCTATTCTTTAATGTAACGCTTGGTCAATCGTGCAAAATCATAAAAATCACTCAGCATCAAATAACGTATTTGAATGTCTGCAAATTTTTTATAAATGGGTTCAAACCCTTCATTATAGAGTCGTACATCATTGATAAACTCTTTAGGATACTCTAACTTCTCCGCTTTTAAATGCTCAAAACAATCCATAAACTTTTCAAAGAGTGTATTGACCAACTGCTCTTGCTCTGACGTGGCACCGTTTAAAAAACCTTTGAGTTTTTCAAACTCTGTACAAATATTTTTTAAACACTCTTGCATATTTCACTGCTTGTACAGGTATTGATGTTTTCAGGTATGGGCATATGAATATTCAATACAGCGTTAAGTATTGAAATATCAAAACCACAAAAATATTGTTGATTGATTTGTAGAAGTGGTCGTTTGATTAAAATAGGCTCTTGTATCATCAACTCAACAGCTTGTTCTTTACTCAAACTCTCAACTGTTATCTCGCTATTTTTAATTGCAGGCGCAAAAGGATTGATGATTTGCTCTACTTCTAAACCATCAAAAAAAGGCTCTAAACTCTCTTTTGTCCAAACTGTATCAAGCATACTTCTCACTTCAAACTCTACTCCATGCTTTTTAAGCAATGATTTTTGACGTGCATTACCTAGACATCCTGTTTTCTCATAAAATATCACTGTGGGTTTTAGTAAAAATTGCATCTGTTTTCCTTCTTCATATAGACAATCTCATTTCAAATTTTTAAAAGATAAATGAATCAAACAATGAATTTATTTAAGTAGCCTATATATTTTAGATGTTGCAGCTAAGTCAATGGCTTTAAAGTCATCTAAGTTGGACAACTCTTTATTGGCATTGTAATGTAACAGCAGTTGGACCATGTCCTCTTTTCCAGCACTGGCACAATACATCAAAGCCGTCACCCCATTGTCGTTTTTAGAGTCCAGTTTAATTCCCGCTTCCACAAGCAATCTAACACACTCAAAGTCTTGACCAAAACAGGCATTCCACAATGCGGTGTTACCATCGATATTTTTCACTTCAAGTTGAGCACTGGCATCAAGCAACTCTTTGGTAATATCTGCTCTGGCTTCTCGTACGGCTTTCATCAAAGCTGTGTTTCCGTATTGCCCTACTTTATTAATATCTTGTGGGTCATAGTCGTTTTGTTTCATCCATGTCAAAGTACTTTGGCTGAACATCATTGCACCTTTTTTAAAAAATAGGCCAAGTCACTGTCCATACTTAACAAATGTAAATCAAACCATGAAGGAATCTTCTCCATATAGTAGGCTTTGAGCATCTTTTGACCAAATAGCGTACGACTTAAGTCTAAAAAATACTGCATCTCTGCCAGTACTTTATTGTGTTCGTCTTTGTGCTCTTTACTTGTAGGATATCCATATGCATCCATCAGCTCTTCTTCTTGTGAGAAGTGTTTTTTACTGTGGGCTAAAAGCACCGTAAGTTTCTCTTGAAAACTTTTTATATTGGTCGTATCAACACTGTTATATATATCTAAAAATTCATGATGCAATTCATCCATCACGTCATTGTTCAGTTGATGTTTCTCAGTTTCAAAAGGTTTATAAAACTCTTCTGTTTTTCGTAATGTATTCATGACACCATCCTCTTCTTTCATTCATATCTATATTTATATGCAAGATTTATACCATGCTTTATAAACTGAATGTTTGAAGAGTTGTTTGTGTCACTTTAAAATAAGTTGATAGATATTGCCACTGTCTGTAGAGATAAGAAGATTGCCACTGTTGTCTTCAATGACATTACGAATACGCTCATGCATATCCTCTAACCATCGCTCCTTTGTAATGACATTATCTTTGTCATCTAAAACTAAACGATTCAAATGTGTCAATTTTAAAGCCCCTTGGAAAATATTGCCTCTAAAAGGTGAGTTCATTTCTCCTTGATAAACAATTAAGGAACTGGGAGCGATAGAAGGAATATAAACTTTCAAGGGTTGTTCCATCCCTTTTTTATGAGTACCTTCACCTACTGGCAATGGATTCCAATACTCTTTACCATATGAAATCGTTGCCCAACCATAGTTGGCACCTTTTTGAATAATATTGACTTCATCTCCACCTCGTGGTCCATGCTCTCCTTCAATCAATCGTTGGTTTATTTTATCAAAGTAAAGTCCTTGTGGATTACGGTGTCCATAACTGTATATCTCAGGGCGTGCTCTGTTCTCTTTTACAAAAGGGTTGTCTTTTGGAACAGACCCATCCAAGTTCAGACGTAAGATACTTCCTGCATGAGTTAAGAGGTCTTGTCCATTGGAACGTACACCTCTGTCCCCCACACCAAAGAAAAGATGTTCTTGCTCATCAAAAGTGATACGACTTCCAAAGTGTCGTGAAGTATCACTTTGTGATTGAGTGACAACTATATCTTGCATATCGTGCAGTTCACCACTTTCAAATCTTGCTTTAGCCAAAGTGGTTGCCCCTTGATTATCGACACTTTTCACATACGTAAAGTAAACGGTTCTGTCATTTTTAAAGTTTGGAGAAGTTTGAATATCCAGTAAACCACCTTGACCATTAAGCAGGACATCTATACGTGCTTTTAAAACTTTTTTTGTACCACTTTGTGTATCAAGCAAAACAAATGTACCCTCTTTTAAAGTCACAAGCAACTCTTTGTTACCCACAAAGGTCATGCCCCAAGGCACGCCTAAGTTGGAAAAGAGTTTTTTTACTTCTATTTGTCTGTTTTCACTTTGAAAATTCAACACCGTTTGTGCATAAAGTAAAAAAGGAGACAATAAAAAAAGAACAAATTTCAAAATAAACACTTATAACAGCTCATTGAATTTAGCCAACCAAGCGGGGTGTGCAGGCCACGCAGCTGCAGTGACTAGGTTGTCATCGACATAGGCATCTTCAAATCCTATGTCCACCCATTTACCGCCATTGATATTCACATCGGGTGCGCAAGCAGGATAACACGAACACGTCCGGTCTTTTATAATACCAGCAGCGACTAAAACTTGAATTCCATGACAAATAGAGGCAATGGGTTTTTTGTTATTATCGAACTCTTGCACAATCTCCAACACTCTTTGATTGAGACGAATATACTCAGGAGCTCGTCCACCTGGTATCACCAATGCATCATACGAAGAGGCATTCACATCATCAAATGTGGCATTCAAAGTAAAATTATGCCCAGGTTTTTCACTGTACGTTTGATCCCCTTCAAAGTCATGAATGGCTGTTTTAATCTGCTCTTGTGCTCTTTTATCAGGACAAACCACATCGACTTCATGCCCCAACATTTTTAAACACTGAAATGGCACCATCAACTCGTAATCTTCTACAAAATCTCCTGCTATGATAAGGATCTTTTTTGACATGATGAACTCCTTTTATGAAATAAATACCATCATACAAAAAATGATTTTAATGTAATATTTACTTATAAAACTAGTTTGGTGAATTTAAAGAGACTCCAAAAAATAATCTTGACAATTATTTTATTTTATAATACAATTCTTATAATTAGTTTAAAAAGGAGCCGTCATGATTATTGAAAATGCACAAGTAGGACTCTACTCTCAATCATCCTTCACGTATGAACATACTTCAAGCACATCATTACAGTTGCACTATGGGGCAAAAAATGAAAATAACAACGACAACAACACAACCAGCAATGCCTTTGTGCTTGATTTTCAACAAGCAAGCACCACAACCATTCGATATGAACGTGTGGTTTATAACTCTGAAGATCAAATGAGTTTAGAAGATCGTATTAATAAAATGATTATCGAAGCCCTGCTTCGAAGACTCTATAGTGAACAAGAACTTGAAGTTCATCCTGCTAAAAAAACAACCAACCAACCCGTGAACAATTTTATTGCAGCACCCAACCCTTACAATACTGCTTCTAATCCTTATAAAGCGCAAGCGGCACAAGAGTTAAAAGCAATGGTCTTTCAAACACATGAAGAGTACTATCAAAAACAAAGTGTCAACTTTTCTGCAACTGTGAAGTTTCAAACACCCACTCAAAGCTTTGAGATGAGCATTGACCTTTCGTTTTCGCAAGAACTTTATGAATCACGAAGTACTCAAATGGTCATTGGAGATCAAAGTTTTATCGATCCTCTTATTATCAATTTTGATGAAGAGATAAATCCATTTGATAACTTAAGCTCCACACGATTTGCATTTGATTTAGACAATGATGGCAGCACAGAGATGGTGCCTTATTTAAAACACGGTGCAGGTTTCTTAGCATGGGATAAAAATAGCAATGAAAAAATTGATAACGGCAGTGAACTCTTTGGACCTCAAACGAACAATGGCTTTAAAGAGTTGGCACAATTTGACCGTGATCACAACAACTTTATTGATGAAAACGATGCCATTTTTGATAAACTCAAAATATGGAGCATTGATGAACAAGGAAACAATTCATTGATTTCATTGGTGGATGCCAATGTAGGAGCCATCTACTTAGGAGAAGCACAAAGTGGCTTTACTTATCAAAAAGGGTTTGAAGACATTCAAGCAGTGCAAAAAAGCAATGGCTTTTTCATAAAAGAGGATGGTTCGGGTTTAGGAGTCATCAACTCAATTGATGTAGTGGTATAACTACATCAATTGTTTTAAAACGACTTTAAGCTCTTCATCTTTCTCTTTATTAGAAATAACCCCTTTGAGGGTGTCAAAATTATCTTGAAAAAATGGCAAAGAGAATTGTCCTTTAACCTCTCCTTTGAAAAACGGTGCGGTTTTTACAGCAGTTTCAAGTACACTTAAGCCCCCTCTTTCCCCAGGAGAAGTTGCCATCATAATCATGGGTTTGTTTTGAAAAACTCTCATATTGATCCGAGAAGCCCAATCAAAAATATTTTTATATGCCACTGAATATGAGAGGTTGTGCTCTGCAAAGGAGATGATAATGGCATCTGCTGAAGCAATTTTATCTAGGAATTGTTGTGCCAAAGCAGGTTCACCAATGGCATCATTTCTGTCTTGTGAGTACAAAGGAAGTTCATAATCGTTTAAATCTAATATCTCTACTTCATCCGCTGGAACAAGAGAGGAAGCGTATTTGACCAGCTGTTTATTGATTGACGTTGAGCTGTTACTTGCTGCAAATGCTAAGAGTTTCATGGTTACTCCTTTAGATATAGTTCTAATTAGTATTATATATGAAAAAGTTTAAACTACTCTGATATATTTCATTCAGTTATGATCAGTCAATTCTCATCAAAAAAAGAGAATATGCCACATTTTAGAAACTTTTATAAGCATGACTTAAGCAAATATACTTTACAATTCTTAATAATAGTTTAAAAGGAAAGAGAATGCTTATCAATCAATTAGACTCATTACAACAATATACCAATGATATATCAAAACAAATGAAACAGGTTCAAAAACTTGAAGGAAGTTCAAAAAGTGTTAATAATGTTGAAGTAAGCAACCTTCCTACAAAGTATATAGAAGAGTCACAAATGAGTGAAGAGCAACTCATTGAAAAAAAGATTTTTGAACAAATTTTAAATACCTATTCAAGCTCACCTTTAGAGGATTCAGATTTCTGGAAATTTCATCATGATAAGGATACCAGCAGTATCGACAATGCTAAAAAAGAGATGGAAGGTCTTGCAAAAGAGCTTCATTCAGGAGAACAAACCGACAGAGTCAAAGCCTTTTTAAATCCAAATAAAGAAGATCTTGTCAAAGAGAGAACCACGTATAAAACTGAAATTGGTTTTTCCGAATCATTTAATATCTCAACGCCCAAAGGACAATATAATGTCGACATTTCATTCTCTTTCACACAAAGTTATAACAGAGTAGATGAAACTGACAACAGCACGGATACTTCGAATATATTAAATCTGATCAATCAGGTAAATTATAAAAATATGTCGATTGAAGTCTCCCAATCAGAACAAAACAGTACACAAAATGCAACGCTTGAAGATTTGAATAATTGGCTTGATACGCAAGGTGAAATCTTTAATGAAGTATACACAAGCAATGAAACCAATGAAAATTTTCAAATATTAAATCACTTTCAATCAACAACACTGTTATACAGTTACTTATAACCACGCACATCTATGAAGATGTGTTGTTATGACTTCTTGCTCACAGTAATACCACCGATAATAATAAGCACAATCCCTATAAACGTAACCACATCCGGCACAGCATCTCCCAACATCACCCCAAAACCAATCGCAAATGGAATATTAGCGTAACTCACCACTCCTATGATACTCGCTTTACTGATACTGTAAGCGCGTGTTAAAAACCATTGTGAGGTTGTTGAAATAACCGCCATCAAACCAATAAGCAACCATATCATGGGTTCAGAGTAGATGTGTATGGTCACAAGTGGCGTAAAAAGGGCTAAAAACAGAGGTATAAGCAATCCAACTGCCATAAAGGAGAGCATAATCACGCGTGCGTCGTAGATGTCTTTGATTTTTTTAATCGTAGCATACGCAGCTGCTGCAAAGAAACCACCTAAAACCCCTAAAATGTGTTCAAAAGAGATTTCTATGCCAAATGGTTTCATGATAAAAATGACTCCTAAAAACCCAATCAAAAGAGCAAAAAATGTGCGCAGACTGATGGTCTCTTTCATTAAATAATAGGCAAGTATGGTGACAAAAAAGGGCGAAGTTTTATTTAAAACCACCGCTTCCCCTAAAGGAATAGTGGCAATGGTATAAAAGAAAAACACCATGGCTACTGCACCAAAGAAACCTCGTAAAAATAGTAGATGCAGTTTAGAAGTATCAATGCTCACAGAGAACTTTTTAAGAGTAAACAAAATGATGATAAATCCAAGTAAGTTTCTGTAAAAGACAATTTCAAGAGGGTCGATGCTTTGTGAAAGCAGTTTGGCTGTTGCACCGTTAAGTGCTCCAAGCAGAGCACTGATAAGTATAAACAAAACACCTCTGTCGATTGATTTTAACTGTTCCCACATTTATGACCCTTTTTAATAGTGGAATTGTAGTTAAAATTTATAAAAAGAGACTTACTTTTTGTATAAAATGAAGAAACTGAGTTTTGAGTATTATGAGTTATTTCTTTTATTTTAAGCTCTTAAGAACCATTTGCTCCTCTTCTACAGTAAGGTATCGCCACTTGCCACTCTCAATGTCCAGTTTAAAACTGCCAATGTTCACACGAGTCAAATTCAAAACTTTTAAGGGAGTCCCAAACTTTGGGTCTTTTAGTGAACCGAAAAGTCTACGTATGTGTCGGTTTTTACCTTCGTCTATTTTTATTCTGAGTTTTGTTTTTGCTCCACCCATACCTATTCTTTCAACTTTAAGAGCTTTGAGAAGTCCATATTTACTCTCAACACCTCTTATTGCTTGAGTAAGGTGTTCATCCGTGACATGTCCTCTCACCCAGATTTCATATGTCTTAATACAATTTCCAGGACGCGTCAGAGCATCCCCTACTTTACCATCTCTTGTAAACAGAAGTAGTCCTTTAGATTCTAAATCAAGACGACCTATAGGCATCCATTGTTCCTCAAACACCCAAGCAGGTAAAAGTTCATAGACTGTTTTTCGCCCCAGTTCATCAGAGCGTGTAACCACATACCCTTTAGGTTTATTGAGTACGAGTAGTTTGTCTGATTGGGTTGCTGTTGTTATTGTAAGTTCTCGTCGCCAGATGTATCAGGAGAAACGGGTGTCTCTTCTTCACTTGTATTCTCTTTTAACGCCTGTTTTTTAAGACGTTTTTCCTCTTTTTTCTTCTGTTTTTCTATCTCTCGAGCTCGTTTTTCATAATTGTAGTTGGGTTTAGCCATGGGTTTCCTCTTATATTTTCATATTAATAAATTGGTAGAACAATTCATCATACTTGAATATAAGTAAAATGCCCTAAAAACTTACGTTTATATGGTATTGACTATATCAAAGGTTTATGGCGTTTCAACTTAATTATGAAAGATTTTAAAAGAGAGTCTATAAATTTGCGCCTTTTCATCTGCACTGTCCCCTACTCGCCTTAAATTACTCAATCCGCTGGTCACCCAACACTCTACTTCCAACTCTTTATGGGTCTCTTTAGTGTAACCTAAAGATTTCATTGATGCCGCAGTCATCATACCCACAGTTGGTTCAGGCAGTTCAAGTGTGCAAGCTTTATTGCGTAAAGTATCTTGTGCATCTTCACACACTGAAGCATTTTTATTAACTTTAAGATTCAACAACGAAACCACTTTGGACATCCCACCATTTAATACTGCAGAGCTTAATACTTTGCAGTTATAGGGTAAATGAAGTGCAATATAGTCAGCATGTTGTATCAGTTTTATTTGAGACATGAATTATTTCTGTGCCTTTTTATCTGTTTTATTTCCAAAGGAGATATCAATTCTCGAACTCGTCTATATTGGCAAAGGCACTCTCAACATTGGGAATACTTTTGTAGCTCGTTTTTGTTAGTCTGACCTTTTTAGTATTTAAATCACAAATGGCAAGTCTAAAGTTTGCGCCCATTTGTGGTTCAACCACGCAGACAATTTTATCTCCTATTTGTCGTGTTACATGAACCGTGCCTTGGAGGTCATTGAAAAAATATTTGGGATAACTTAAAGGGGTGATTTCAACAATATCAATACGCTCATTGTTTTCAAGCGTTTCTAATATCATTTTCGCTTCATCATAAGAATCAAACTGCAGACACCAGTCATCAAACCGTTTATTAAAATGTTCGCAATCTTCATCTAAAAAACCACCTGCTAAAGATTGTAATGCAAAAAGAGACACAAAAAAGCCTTTAAAATATATGGATTAAAAAGTCATTTTAGCATTATTACACAGAAACAAGACTGAATATTGAGTTCTACTCTCCATTTAAAACGGAAAGTACCGTTGCGCGACTTGTTTTAAGCTCTTGTGTTATTTTAGCAATGTTTATATCACCATTTTCAGTGTAATACGCTTCATCGTCTAAAAGTCTTAGAATCGTATCTTTTTTCTCCAATATCTCTTGTGAACTCTCTCTTTTTTGAAAGGTGAAATCCTCTTCACTCATACTTTTCATCGCTTCTAAATCTCTTTTGATGGTTTGTACCGTTACTTTGAGCTCTTTTGCCAACTCTTTTGGCTCTTCAATGCCTTGCTCTATTAAATCTCTTATGGCAATTCTTCTGGTTTTCATTTTACGTCTGCGGTGATATGAGATTTTCAATGTTGCTTCTTTTATTTTTTCAATCAATCTTTATCTTTTTCTGTTTTCACTATTAATAAATACTGGATTATATAAAAGATAGCCTAAATTAATTCATATAGTTTAAACTAAAACCATTTTTATATCGTTATATGATACTTCTTCATTCAACTTTACAAAGATTGGTTTGAGTTTTATCTTTCCATCTTCAGTAAAATCTTCTTCATTATTAGCACTCTCTATTTCATTTATGGCTTGTTTTATTTTGTTTACAATACTCAAACTTGGCATATATTTTGAGATATCAAACCTTGGTTCTTCTTCTTTGATTAAGCAGAGATGGTTCATAATAGTAGCAACAGAAAAACCTGCTTTGTGCGCTAAAATTTCTAAAGAAGAAGAGGACTCAACAAGATTTTTTGTCTTAATATGATTGGCTACTTTTTCTTCTATTTGAGGCTCTTTTGCTAACACTTCTTTTTCTTTATTGATTGCTTTTTTATCAACAAGTCCACCTAACTTTTCAATATAAGATAGATTCATAAGTTCTAATTGATTCACATCGTAAGCTTCAATTTTTGCATATGCTTTTTGTGAAGCCTGTTTAATTCTAGGATCAATACTTAAAATCAGAGGGTCTACACTCAATGCTTTTTCATTAAAGCCCATAAGCTTTAACCCTTCGATATTTTTGATTCTTGATAAAGCAACATACCCTTGCCCTACTTCAAAAGTCTTTGACAAGTCAATTTGAGCAGCATCTAGAGTCATACCTTGGGATTTATGAATAGTAATCGCCCATGCAAGTTTTAAAGGTATCTGAGAGATTTTAGCTGACACTTTTCCTTTCTCATTTTCAATCGCCCAATCTTCAAATTCTACTTTTATGACGTACCCATTTGATAATTTTACGATTGGAAGTGGTTGTTCATCTTTAGAAAAATCAATCACAACACCTGTTGTTCCGTTGATATAGTACTTTTCTGGATTGTTCTTAATAAACATAACAACCGCATCTTTTTTTAAAGTAAGCTCTTCTTGAACAAGAGCAGATTTAAACAGTTTTTCAATATTTGTTTTCGCGCCTTCACTCTTGTAGTTATAGGTAATTCCTAATGATGGAAGCCTGTTTAGCTCATCATTATTGATTCTATCCACGTCCAGATTATGGGTATAAAGTTTCGTAGGAGTGAATTCTATAGCCAACTCTTTTTCATATCTTTGATTCAAAATATTATAAGTTTGCTCAGAGATTTGTCCTGAGCGTATTTCATCTAACACAAAAATAAGTTTATTATCATCTTGTCTGAACTTCTTTTGCAAATAACAGGTTTGTAAGTCAAGTACTTTCCAAGATGGGCTTTGCCATGAGAACCTCTTAGAATCATTCGATTGTGAGATAGGAGGCAACTGGAAAAAGTCACCTGAAAGAATCACTTGGATACCACCAAATGGTTCTTCGTTTTCTTTAAATGCTTGAAGAATTTTATCCATTGCACTGAAAATATTAGGACTTACCATCGATATCTCATCGATAATGAGAACCTTCAGCTTTTTAAATCTCATTTGTAACTTCTTTTTATCCAACAAGCTTGAAATAAAAGGCTCATCAACACTGTCCCTTAGACCCAGTGAAAAATAAGAGTGTATGGTTTGACCATTTAAATGTGAAGCAGCAATACCCGTAGGCGCTACAATAGTAGGAATGATTTTTCGCTCTTTAAGATAGTGAATATATTCATTTAAAACATAGGTTTTACCCGTACCAGCTGATCCTGTTAGAAAAACATTTTGACCTGATTTTAGTATTTTAAGTGCTGTTTCTTGCATTAGTTACCTATTTAGATATTTTGTTAGCATAATAGCGTATAAGGTT
The DNA here is from genome assembly GCF_004116335.1 of Candidatus Marinarcus aquaticus. NCBI lineage: Bacteria > Pseudomonadati > Campylobacterota > Epsilonproteobacteria > Campylobacterales > Arcobacteraceae > Candidatus Marinarcus > Candidatus Marinarcus aquaticus. The sequence goes on along the minus strand of NZ_PDKN01000002.1, from coordinate 107,464 downwards.
TTGAAAATAGATAATAAAACGTTTAACACCTAATGTTATCAACTCAATGCAGCATCAATGTTATCTAGAGGAACAACATCACCTGCCATTAAATTATTGATATGAATATCTCCAATACGAACTCTCACCAATCGTAATGTAGGGAAACCAACAGCTGCAGTCATTTTTCGAACCTGACGTTTTTTACCTTCATTTACAGTTACCGATACCCAACTTGTAGGTCCATGTCTTTCGTGCCTTATATAACGACCACGAGGTGGTAAATCTGGCTCACCATCTATTGCAAATGCTTTACAAGGAAGTGTTTGATACCTTTTCCCACTCACAGTTATCTCAACACCTTTTTGCAATTGTTCGACCGCTTTTTGTGTGATGATGCCATCAACTTGGGCATAGTACTCTTTTTCAATACTTTTATTTCGAACCTTGTGACTCATCATACCATCGGTTGTGAGCAGTAATAATCCTTCTGAGTCATGGTCTAACCTTCCAATTGCCATGGTATTTTCTGGAAAGTCATACAAATCACCCAATAAGGTTTTGTTTTTCATGACCTCTTGTTTGAATTGACTCAAACAGTTGTGTGGTTTGAAGATTTTAAAATGATGGTGTTGTTGCATATTCTCTTGATTGGTGTTTGGCATTAAATTAAACTTGTACTATATATTTTGTGGAATTGTAACGTTTATTTGTTGAAGTTGGGGTTTATTTTATATGCTGTGATTTAAGTTAGGTATATTTAGAAAATTAACGCCCTGTTAAGTAGTGAGGCATGCAATACAAAGGCTTCTGCACTACTCCGTAAACACCAAAATCGCTGCAAACCAAAAATGCCACGCATGCCGAATCTGCTTGAACAGTTTGTTATGCGTTTACTCAAAAATTTCATAGTGTCGTTCAACATTTACTGTCACTTTTCCCCAATGAGAAGCTTTAACTCTTTTCTGATGTTGTTCAAAAGCCACTTTATCCGTGAACTCTTCATAAACGTCGAAGCGAAGAGCGTCTTCGGAATTTTGAATGACACTAAACGTGATACACCCACTTTCTTCTAGAGTAAGACGTTTATGATTTACCAACTCATTTTTTACTAATTCAAGCTCCGACTCTGGAACTAAAATAAAACCTTTCAATGTTACTTTTGACATGAATTTCCTTGTGACGCATAACGGTTGACTTCACAAACAGTTCGCTGTTTGGTGCTAGGATTTGTTAACAATTTTCTTCCGAAAAAGCTTCAAATGACACCTTTGGATTGATCTCTGAACATATCGATTTGTATTCATCTATAAATATTCTTTCAATATCAGTTTTAGATGTTTCAAACTGACCAGAATCTACTTGTACCAATATAGCATCATGCATTGGGATTAAAATGTCTACTTCTGGAAGTTTGTTTATGATTGATAAAATTACATTTTTCAAAATTAAGGATGCAGTGCCTTGAACTTTTTGACTTAAACACCATCTTTTTTCTTCTGCTTTTAAAGCACCCTCAAATTTTCTATACCTATTGTTCCCGAAAACAGAAGAAATTTTTGAGTTAGTCAACAGTTCTGCATACAGTTCATTTTTAAACTCTTCAATACGTTTAAACTGTCCAAAAAATCTTGCAACTTTATTTTCTACATCTATCAATTCAGTATTTAATTTTATAAATTTCACCATACTTTCTTGCGTCATACCAAATGAATATGCCAAAAAGAGTTTTTTGCATAGCTTTCTATGATTTCCATTATCAAAAACAGCATTACTCAGAGAAGTATATATATCACTTGAGTTGTACATATCGATTAAGGTTTTATCACCAGATAAATTGGCGAGAATACCAGGCTCAAACTGCCTATAATCTGCATATATAAACTTCTTACCTTCATCTGCAACTATGACATCTCTTGAGGATTTTTTAATATACTGTATCAATGGATCTTGAATAAATATTCTACTTGTAACACTACCATGAGTATCAAATATAGGATAAATTCTATCTTCACCCAAAGAGCCAAACTTCAGCAGTGCACTTCGATCAGTTCTTAAGCGTTTTATGTCTTGAATTAGTTTTGCAAGTTGCGAGTTTTCTGATAGTAAATCTAAATAATCTTCATTGTTGTTATATGATTTAAGTTCGGTAAAGTCAATTGCTTCTTTTTCTTTTAATAAGTCATAAATTCTATTATTGCTTAGTTCATTTTCATCTATAAAATATTCAAAATTCAACTTTTTTAATTTCAGATAATAATCTGATTCAATTTGCTTTATCTTTTCTGTTAACTTCGTTTCATCATATTTTATGCCATTATATTGACGGTTTAGCATCAGGTTATATACTGGAAGTTCAATTCGAAAAAAGCGTTCTTCTTCATGTTTGTCTTTTAATTCTTGTAGTTGCATGTCATTACAAGATTTGATATGCCTAAGAAAAAATTGAATTTTTAACTTAAGTGAATCATTTTCTTTATATGAAATTTTGCTATAGAATATATTTTTAACTTCTTCCAGCTCTTCTTTATTTGTTTCATAAAACGGTGCCAATAATGCCCATAGCTCCCATGGTTTAATATGATTAAAATCAGATTTTGGTTTACCAATTATAAATTTCGAAAGAAATGTTAAATCTAAAATATTCGTAGGTAAGGGAATTTTTTGCTTTCTAAAACTTTCTACAAGCATCCAAAAATTGTGTGTCACAACGGTTTTTTTATAGTTTGCAAGTTCAGATAAACTAATTATTTGACAGTTTTCATGTTCATCTAAAACGTATATTTTTGGCTCATAAGAATCATCAAACGGGGAAACTATAAAATGCATATAAATATCACTCATAACTAGTTCCTTCGTCATAAATTTTCTTCCAACTAATTGGAGTTTTTTCTTGGAAATATTTTCCATTAAATTCACACTTAACTCTTGTAAGTGTTCCTATTACCGCAGGATCAACATTAACAATTTTCTCTTTTATATCTCGGTAGTTTAGTTCATGTAAGGCTATTAGTGCATTTCTCTGCGTAAAAAAGTTGTTAAAATTCTGGAAATTATCAGCAACTATATTCTTTTCTGCTTCCCTTCCTTGAGCACCAAGATATAAAGCTGAACCTGCCACATCTGAGGGTGCAATAATGCTGACTGATGACAATTTTTGACCAGCTTGCTGTAATAAATGATCATCGGTAATATTTTTATATACTAACAATTGCCACAATAAATAGTTTTGCCATCCATAAATTGACTGATCAGTGTTTAGTAACAATGCTTTTATTCTTTCAATATGTGAGTCTTGAAGTTCAACTGATTTCAGATAATCCATAAATTTATCACTAGAAAATGGTTGCTCAACCAATTCAGTAATGACAGCGTCAGTAATTTCATCAAAATAACCATCTGGCTTATTTACATCACTACACATTGCCAATGTTGTCAAACGGTTAATACTGAATCTAAATCCTCGTTCTTGAGTATTCCCCTCTGCTATTTGCCGTAAGGCATACCCTTTTAGCGGTATAAAACTTCTCATAATTACAGGAAGTGATCTAGAACGAAACATATTGTCAAGACGTTTGATATCTAAATCGTCTTCAAACAAACTGCTATACTCTTCATGGTCAGTATCGATTATTTTAGTTTTTGCAGAATTGATATTCAAACCTATCTTTCGAAGTTCAATAATCAGTTGTTTTAATGCTTTTCTTGCTTCATATTTATCATTGCATACAATTCGGATATCATCCATATACCTGTGATAGTCATACCCATGTCCCTCAATCATTTTTTTGTCTACAACGTTCATAACCATATTGGCTAAAAATGATGACGTGTCTCTATTTTGGGGGAGACCATTCTTGTGATTAAAACTCCACAGGTGCAATGAATTAATTAAGGAGTCAATTACATGTCTTAGCCTGATTTTTTCTATACCTGTTGCTTGAATATTTTTCAAATTTTCTTGTAAGGTTTTACTGAGATCTTCAATTCTAATATTTTCGAAATAGTTTTGTATATCAGTTTCTAGAAGTACTTTTTCACTACTCTGCAAACCATCTCTAACGTACCCAATAAACTTGCTCCATTGCTCAATAGGATGTTTGAAAATGTAGTTTTTTCTTTTAGATTCATTTGTTTGATATCTGTGACTGTATACTCTCTCGGAAAGCAAAGGGTCATAGTAAGGTGCTAATTCATTCAGATATCCTTGATATAAAAACCTGTCGTAAATATTCGTTTCTAGTGCATATCTAATAGAAAAGTTCTTTTTAGGAATATTCAGTAAAAGCTTTTCTGATGGTATGTATATGCCATTGTGTTGAACTATATTTTTGTCAAAATATTCAAGTAAAACATCTGGCTTTAAAAAGTCTTTGTAGTTGTATGTGTCCTTAAACCAATCATCTTTCATATCAATTTTTAGTTGTTTGATCAAAAATTGAATATCTAATGAAAAAGCTCCAAAATTTAAACTACTGATGACGATTCCTTTGTATTGTTAACGTTTGAAGGGAGCTAATAAATTTCCCGCAGGGTAATTTATTGGCTCCTCTGGTTTGTTATATATCATTTGAAAAATCCTTTTGGAATATAAATACCCATGTAATCAATGATTTTTAGCTTTCTATCTTTATCAGATCGTCTACTACTAAAATATAAACGTTTTATCCCTTGATCAGTTTCTAAATTTAATTGCAAACTCTTGATAAAATTAAAAGTTTTTACATCACCCAATGCAGGAACTCGTGTAATCAGGATAGTATTATTTAACTTTTGTAAAGTATTGAAGTTTCCTAATGGTTCCATGCCAGAATATTGGATTCCAAAATCTAAATAGTTATTTTTAACTACTCTAGGCATCAAATATAAATGACCAATATTTGCTTTTTCTTCAATGTCTTGATAAATATTCCCATCAGTATCTGTAAATAGATTAAATATTTTTAATGCATCTTCAGAGCGTAGCTCCTTATATTTAAAGACACTATTCTCATAAGCATTTTCAATTATTTTTTGAAAATCAACATTCATATTAGTAGATAGTTTTAAATTATCTAGTGAAAAAACTTTTATTGGTACGACAAGACGATTAGCTATATTTTCATCAATATTGTTAGTCATAAATTCTAACTTTGGTTTCGACTTTTGCCAATCAATTGTAAATTCAACAGAAGACTTTATATCATTAAGCTTACTCTCCACAGATTTATTATGTAAATATGTTTGATATGTGTTATGGCTTTGTAGAATTAATAAAATAATTCCTGTAAATATAGCAACAATCTTTGTGATTTTGTTTACAAAAAATTGCATAATCACCATAATTAATAATAATGCAATAGTAATAAGCTCAATTATCAAGTGTTCAATTCCTTTTTATATAACTATTTATTAAACATACATTATATAAATTTATTACTTAAATATCTCGATAACATAACATTTTCTGTAAACCCTTTCAATGAACTATTAGTGTAAGACAAACTAGTTAAATGTTAGGTCAAAATACTAGTTAGATAAAGCTTATATTTTAAGAAGGCTTCAAGGAAAAGGAGTGAATTTATGAGGGAATTTACAAGGAGTAAATGACCGAAATAAATTCGGTCATTTGACGTAGAAATTGCTTAAAAGATAAGCTTTTATTCCCATTCGATGGTTGCTGGTGGCTTAGAAGATATGTCGTACACTACACGGTTAATCCCATCCACCTCATTGATAATCCGTCTTGAAATGGTTTCAAGCACATCATGAGGAATATGAGCAAACGTTGCAGTCATACCATCGGTTGCTTCAACGATTCTTACACATACCGTGTTGTCATACGTTCTGTTATCACCCATAACACCCACTGATTTTACGTTTAATAAAACTGTAAAGGCTTGCCACGTTTTGTCGTATAAACCTGTTGCATGAAGCACGTCCAACATAATAACGTCCGCTTTTCTTAAGAGTTCTAAATCTGGTTTATTTACATCCCCCATGACTCGAATAGCAAGTCCAGGACCAGGGAAAGGGTGTCGTCCAATCATATCTTTTGGTAATCCAAGCTCTAATCCTAAAGCTCGAACTTCATCTTTAAAGATTTCTCTTAATGGCTCGATTAACTCAAATGTCATCCAATCAGGAAGTCCACCTACGTTGTGGTGAGATTTGATGGTTTTAGAAGGTCCTTTCACTGAAACAGACTCAATAACGTCTGTGTACAATGTACCTTGTGCTAAGAACTCAATACCATCATGTTTTTTAGCCTCTGTATCAAACACTTCGATGAATGTTTCACCGATGATTTTTCGTTTCGTTTCTGGGTCAGTCACCCCTTCAAGTCTTGAAAGAAATGTTTCACTTGCATCTACTGTGATAAGATTCACTCCACGAGCAGCAAACATCGCTTCTACTTGCTCTCGCTCATTGGCTCTTAACAATCCATTATCTACAAACACAGGAATAAGTTGGTCACCAATGGCTTCAGCTAAAAGCGTAGCAACAACCGATGAGTCAACCCCACCTGAAACACCACATAACACTTTTTTACTTCCTACTTGGTCTTGAATCTTTTGAATTTGCTCTTTTGCAAAACTGCCCATGTTCCAAGTGCTTTCACAGTTACAAATATATTTTGCAAAGTTTTTAAGCAGTTTGCTTCCCTCTTGTGAGTGGTATACTTCTGGGTGAAATTGAAAAGCATACACCAATCGATTTAAATCTGCAATGGCAGCATACGGAGAGTTTTCACTCGTTGCAATCTTTTCAAACCCTTCTGGAATGTTCTCTACTCGATCACCATGAGACATCCAAACAATTTGTCCATCTTGTGTATCTTTGAAAATATCACTGGGTGTTTCAAATGTTAACTTCGCTTTTCCATACTCGTGATGGTCTGCTGGAATTACACTTCCACCGAAGTGTTGAGAGATTAACTGCATACCGTAGCAAATCCCTAACATAGGAAGTCCTAATTCAAATACTTCTGGGTCTGGATGGTACGCATCTTTAGCATACACTGAAGCTGGACCTCCACTTAGGATAATCCCTTTAGGCGTTCTTGCTTTGATGTCTTCAATCTTTTCATTATAAGGTACAATCTCACTGTATACACCGGATTCTCTGAGTTTACGTGCAATGATTTGAGTGTACTGGCTTCCAAAATCTAACACAACGATTGGAACATGTTTCATCTGTTTTTTTCCTTTAAATAACGTCATTATGTCTGTAGATGGACATAAGTTGGTTTGTAGTTCGTGGTAATATAATGTGCGATAGTATCTAAAAATTGGTTAAAAGCTACTTACTGAGAAAAAAGAGGTTTTATAATAATAAAGAGAAAAATACAAAAGTGCCAAAGCACTTTTGTATGAAAGCTTAGGCGTGTTGAATACCTAAAACTTCGTATTGTAAATACCACACTGAAACAGAGATGATATATCCAATTAAAATAGCCCATGCATATTTCATGTGTGAACCGAATGTGTAAATCCCGTGAAGTTTACCCATAACACCAACACCTGCTGCAGAACCAAATGAAATCAATGATCCACCAACACCAGCAGTCAATGTGACCAACATCCATTGGTCAAGTCCCATATCTGGGTTTGCTTTAAGAACAGCCGACATAACAGGAACGTTGTCCACGATTGCAGATAAGAATCCAACCCCAATATTTGACCACGTAGGACCTAATACATCTGGGTTATAAACCACAACTGCTAATCCAAGCCATCCAATAAAGTATAACGCACCAACCGCTGCTAAAATACCAAAGAAGAATAGCAGTGTGTTGTTCTCAATTTTAGCAATTGAGTGGAATACGTTGAAGTGTTCACTTCCGAATTTTTTCTTTAAAGAGTATGCGTAGAGTTTTAATAATGAAAGACCAAATAACATACCCCACATTGCTGGTAAGTGTAATACTTGGTGAGACATAACTGCACAGAAGATTGTAAAGATACCTAAAGCCATAACCACTTTTGCACCCTCATGCATCTTTGGTTTCACCTCTTTAGTAGCATCGAAATCAGGTTGCGTATCTGGAACAAATCGAGCTAAGATAACTGCTGTTGCTAAGTATCCTAATACTGCTGATGGGAAAATATAGAAGAAGTCTGTAAATGTTCCTTTACCTGCTGTCCATGCCATAAGCGTAGTGATATCCCCAAATGGCGACCAAGCACCACCTGCATTTGCTGCAACTACAATGTTAATAGCTCCAGGAACCAAGAACTCTTTTTTCTCTCTTTCAATCGTAATTAGAACCGTTGATAAAATTAACGCTGTTGTTAAGTTATCTGCAACAGGAGAAAGGAAGAAAGCCAAGATACCCGTCAACCAATATAGTTTTCTGTATGAATACCCTTTAGAGACCAAGTTGTATTTTAATCGGTCAAATACACCCATATGAATCAAAGATTCAATGTAGGTCATTGCAACGAATAAGAAGAAGAAAATTCCAGCAATTTCTAAAATCAAGTGTTGTGCTTCTGTGTGCACTAAATCCAGCGACAATCCATTGATTGCATAGTAAATTGCAACCAATAAAAACATAAACGTACCAATAAAAAGTGCTGGTTTTGCTTTATCGATACCGTATTTCTCTTCAGCAGCAATAAAATAGTACCCAATCACAAAAATAAACAGACATGCAAATCCTACCCATGTCATGGTTATATTTGGTGCCACTTCACCTGTATTACCTCCTGCTGATGCAAACAGTGCAACAGAAGAGAGCAACAATGTTATTAACGTTTTAAACATCAATTCTCCTTAATATAATGCGCTCCTAGCGAGCTTGTCCGCTTTATGGCAGACGTTAAAATAGATTTTGCCGTAAGTAGCCTTAAAAAAAGCAGGCGACCAACATCTTCTTTTAAAAATGTATCAATTTGTATCAAAGCAGTTTTTAAATCGTTTTGATTACGTGATATTGATGCACTTTTCCACATGATTTTTCGAAGATTATTTTTAATCTCTTTATCAATTGTTTGATTACGAATATAGTTTTTAATTGGTTTTGTGTAGTTTTCACACACTATCTCAAAAGGATGTTTCAAACTCTCCTCAACCGCAATTTTTGAGTAGACAATGCCTTCAAGCAAAGAGTTTGAAGCCAATCGATTGGCACCATGCAGACCTGAACACGCCGCTTCACCAACGGCATAGAGATTTTTAACCCCTTTAACTTTGGCATTGGTATCAATGGCAATACCCCCCATAGCATAATGAAAGGCAGGTGAAATTGGTACACGCTCAAACGGCAAGTCATAACCTAAATCTTTAAAGTTGGCATAAATGTTGGGAAATCGTTGTTTAAAATAGGTTTTATCAAACTCTTTAAACGAAAGGAAAATGGGTTTATTGGTTTTTTTATTGTAGTCAAAAATAGCTCGGCTGACCACATCACGAGGAGCCAGTTCTCCATCTTTGTGATACTCAAATAAGAAACGTTTATCGTCATCATCCACAATGCACGCTCCCTCACCTCTTAACGCTTCACTTAAAAGAGGTTTTCTGGCATAGGAAGTCCCTTTGAATACTGTTGGGTGAAACTGCATCATCTCCATATCATTGAGTTCAAGCCCTTTTTCAATACAAATACCTTGAACTTCTCCAGCAATCGCCGTTGAGTTGGTGTGATATTTATAAATCGAACCAATCCCACCACTTGCAATAATGGTTTGATGCGCATACGCCACTTTTTGTGTCGTTTCATCTGTAAAGTACTGCACTCCATAACAAACACCATCTTCTATGAGCAAATCACAAACCACCGCATCGGTTTGAATGGTGTGAGGACACACTTGCAGTAAAAACATGTGAATCATACGCCCTGTGGCATCGCCATCGGCATGTAAAATTCGGCTTCGGGAATGAGCTGCTTCTTTGGTAAAAGCAAGTTCCCCTTTGGCATTTTTGTCAAACTGTAAGCCTGCTTCAATGAGGTCATCAATCCCTGCTCGTGAGTTCTCACTGAGTTTACGTACAGCTTCTATGTTGTTGTGATGCACACCTGCAACAAGCGTGTCGTTGATATGTGGTTCAATGTCGGTTTTATCAACGGCAGTAGCAACACCTCCTTGAGCATAAAAGGTGTTACACTCCCACGGTGCTTTTTTACACAACATCAATACTTTTTTATCTTTAGGTATCAAACGCGCGGCATTCAAACCCGCCACACCTGTACCTATAATAATATAGTCATACACCATTATGGTTGAACTTGTTGTTGCTCGTTGACATATACGGGATCGGCTTTATACCCGCAACCACTTAAAGATAAAAGAAAAACTGCTATAATAGCAGCATGAAAAAAGTTAACGAAATTCTTACTCATTTGAAATACAGTCCTGAATTTAAAAAATTAAAGACTCATACTACCCTAGAAAAGCTAATAAATACCTTACCTTTAAAGCTAAAAAAAGGGGTAAAATTTGCCTATGTTAAACAAGAAATTCTCTTTTTTGTTTTAACCCATCCTGTTTATAAAATGGAATTTACACATAATAAAGATTTGATACGAAGTCTGCTTAAAACTTTAGGCATTGCCAATATTACGGATATTCGTTTTTTTGTAACCAATGTCATGGAGAAAAAAAAGGAGCCAATAGAAGAAGAACCCACATTTGCTGAACGTTCATATGGTATTTTTGAAAATGCAATCAAAGACGAACGACTGCACAATAAAGTTGAAGCCATTCGAGCCTTGATTAAAAAAGCTTAAGTAACCTCTCTTGCTCTTTATACGTTGGGCAAAACTCTTCTACAAAATTCCAAAATGCTTTTGAGTGGTTTTTGTGTTTGATATGCGCCAACTCATGTATCACCACATACTCAATGACACTTTTAGGGAATTTCATCAGTAAAAAATTGAAATTAATCACATTGTGTATTGAGCAACTTCCCCATCGACTTTTGTTTTTTCGAAATTTAACTTGGCTGGGATAACACTGCATACGTGAAGCATGTTTTTCAACCAAAGGCAGAATCTGTTCTTTGGCCTCTTTTTTAAAAAAAACATCCAGCTCTTCTTGGGATAAAAAATTTTTTCTGCGATCATATTTTTTTCCTAAATAGTAAAACTCGTGACTTTCAAGCTCTTTGGCTTTAAGACGTACAATATGTTTTTCAAGCCATGCAAACTTTTTATCAATCACCTTTTGAGCCTCTTTTAAACTAAAGGAAGGATGGGCTTTGATACGAATATGTGAAGCATCTAAAATTTTGATGTAACAGTGTTTGACGCTTCGTGTTTGAATAAATTGTACGGTGACAATTTCATTATTGATTGTTATATTAAAATCCAACTTTTACCCATTTTTTAAATTTTTAATGAAATCCTCTTTTTTTTGTATTTCATATAAGTATATTTTTGATAAAATCCTACCAAAATTTAACATAGGAAAAGCGTAAATGAAAATTGCAAAAAGAATGGAAAATTTATCTCCATCAGTAACTATGGCAATTACTGCACTTGGTCGAGAGTTAAAAGCTCAAGGTAGAGATATCTTAAGCTTCAGTGCAGGAGAGCCTGACTTTAATACCCCTGATATCATCAAAGAAGCGGCTATTGATGCTATCAAAGCTGGTCATACGAAGTATACAGCGGTTGAAGGTATTACTGAAACCAAACAAGCAATTATTAACAAGCTAAAAAGAGATCATGGATTAAATTATGAACTCAATCATATCGTTATCAGTAACGGAGCAAAACACTCTTTATTTAACCTATTCCAAGTTTTAATTGAAGAGGGTGATGAAGTCATTATTCCTGCGCCGTATTGGGTAACGTATCCTGAACAAGTCAAATTCTCTGATGGTGTACCCGTATTTATTGATACAGACGACTCTACAGAGTTTAAAATTACACCTGAGCAATTGAAAGCTGCCATTACGCCAAAAACAAAAATTCTGCTTTTAAATACCCCTTCAAACCCAACAGGTTCAGTCTACTCAAAAGAGGAATTGATTGCCATTGGAGAAGTATTAAAAGGTACAGATATCTTAGTATTATCGGATGAAATGTACGAAAAAATCATCTACGATGGAAGAAAATTCACTGCAGCAGCCCAAGTGAGTGAAGATATGTTCAAACGAACTGTGACCATCAATGGATTGAGTAAAGCAGTTGCCATGACAGGTTGGAGATTTGGATATATTGCAACCCCACACCCTGATTTAGTAAAAGCGATGATTAAACTTCAAGGTCAAGTCACATCAAACGTCAACTCAATCACACAATACGCTTCAATCTTAGCTTTAGAGGGTCAAGCAGATGACGCGATTGAAATGATGCGAGTAGAGTTTGAAAAACGAAGAGATTTCGCTGTTGAAAAATTCAATGCGATCAAAGGAATCTCTTGTGTAAAACCTGATGGTGCATTCTACTTATTTGTCAACATCAAAGGAGTAACAGAAGATTCTATGAAGTTCTGTTCAGATTTATTAGAACAAAAAGGAGTTGCGGTTGTACCAGGACTTGCATTTGGTACAGAAGGATATTTTAGATTCTCATTTGCAACAGATTTAACAAGTATCGAAAAAGGTATTGAAAGAATCAAAGAGTTCGTTGAGGCGAACTACTAAAAGCTATGACAAAACAAAAAAAAGCAACGGTCGTTTCCACTTCCGTTGCTGCTTTTCTCACACTGATTAAACTCATCATAGGAGTTGCCAGTGGTTCTGTGGCTGTTTTGGCTTCTGCTGTAGACTCTATTTTAGACATGTTTGTCTCAATTTTTAACTACTTTGCCATTAATAATTCAGAGAAACCTGCCGATGATACATTCAACTATGGTCGTGGAAAGATAGAAGCTTTAGCATCTGTTATTGAAGGAACGATTATCACCATTTCGGGTCTGTTTTTGTTTTATCAAGCCGTTGAAAAAGCCTTTACAGGTGAAAAATCTTCATACCTTTCAACCTCACTTATTGTGATGATTATTTCACTTGTGATTACCATTTTATTGGTCGTGTACTTACATAAAATAGCCAAAGAGACCAACAGTATGGTGGTAAAAGCAGACGCCCTGCACTATAAAACAGATGTCTATACCAACGTGGCTGTTTTAGTTTCACTTGTGCTTGTGAATGTGACTGGGTATGAACTCTTTGATATCATCGTTGGTGGGGGTATCTCGGTGTTTATTATCTACTCTGCGTATGAACTCATAAAAGAAGGAGTCTTGGTTCTTTTAGACAGAGCTTTGGATGAAGAGCTGGTGCAAAATATTGAAGGCATCCTGCTTTCAGAAAAAGAGACCAATACCTTTCACCTTTTAAAAACACGAGAAGCAGGTCATCAAACTTTTGTTGATGTACACTTGGTCTTTGACTGTCTGATTACCTTAATGGATGCGCATAGAGTTGTAGATAGAATTGAAGACAAAATCAGAAAACTCGATGAGACTCGTGAATGGAGCATCACCATTCATATGGATCCCTATGATGATTTAGAAATAAATGAGGAGAAATAATTTGATTTATAAACTGCTGTTTACACTTTTTTTAACGTTCACATCACTGTTGGCACAACCAGATTTAAGCAAAGCCAATTTATATAAAGCTGATATTGATTCACACACAGCGTATAAAATGCAACAAGAAGAAGGCATACTGATCGTCGATGTACGAACCAAACGTGAATATACCTATTCACATGCAAAAGATTCAGTCAATATCCCTGTATTTAATGAACAGTTTGGTCAGCGCGTATTTAATAAAAACTTCGTTGAACAAATCGATTATGCTTTAAAAGGCGACATGGATAAAAAAGTGATTTTAATCTGTCGTACGGGTTCAAGAACCAAATTTGCCTCAAACCTTTTAGCGTATGAAGGCTTTTCAAATGTTTATAATATCAAACAAGGGTTTGCTTACGACTGGAGTAAAACCGAGCTTCCTGTCGAGAAATAACTTTTTATTTCAACCATCTGCGTAGCTCTTCGTGCATGGTATTTGTATACCCTTTCACACTGGTATACAAATAAAACATTGACTGCACCATAAAGAAATAAAAGGCATTCCTGTACCCAATATAAACAAACACCACATCCGCAATAAAAAAACAGATAAATGCATATCCTCGTAACGTATGTCGATGGCTTGAAAGCAAATAACTTCCAAAAATGGCCAACGATGAAGCAGCAAAATCAATCGGTAAAACAGAGAAGTCGATCTCTTGAATTTGAGGTACAACACTTTTTATCAAAGCAAGAGCTAAAGCCGTACACGCCATACAAACTAAAAACATGTCTCGTTTCATATTGGGTGAATGTCGATAGATCCCTAAAATTGCCGTAACAAAAAAGAGAATCATCTGTATGATAATGGGAATTTTGCCTTTAAAAGTAAAAAAGGTTAACAATGCTGCATTGGAGATAAAAAAACTGGCAAAACCATAATAGAGTGGTTTGGTGTTTTTTTTGGTGCTTGTCGACATCAAATATGCACCCAAAATAGAAAAAATTGCACCCACTGCCTCTAAAAATAACATTCTACCTCTTTTTAAAGAAGTCTACAACAATAAAGCACAAAGCTTTATTAGAAAAAAACCCTTGAAACTGTATTGTTACTTTTATATCAAAGGATTGTGTAGATTTGTTTTGGTGTAACTTTCCATTGCATTTTTGTTGTGATTTTGAAGGGCTTGAAAATCAGAGAGTATCTGCATAAAGTTTTGAAACATACCTGCTACATCCATTTGAAGTGCACTTTGTTTCTCTTTATACAACTCTGGCAGTTTTTTCATGGTTGTTATAACATCATCCACTTTGTGTGCTTGTTTGTTTTGTGCAGCGACTTTTTGTTTTTCAATGACATCTTCAAGAGCTTCACTGCTTTTAATGCCATATTTCGATGCAGCTTCTGGAGAAGTGATATCTTGTAACTCTATAAAACCCCCTTCACTGATTAAAAGCATAGGGAGTGTAAAGTTTCGTGAAAAAGTCGTTAAATTCCCGTGTTGTTTTAAAGAAGTGACTGCTTGACTAAAAAGAAGCGTATTAAATTGCTTATCATCACTGTATGTCGTCATGGATTTAAGTGATTGTGCTTCTTGCAATGTAGGTACTGTTTCACTGTTATACTGATTAGAAAGCTCTTGAAACGTCATATTTGAAACTGTTTCAAAAGAGAGTTCCATATTCAAAGAGGCTTCATTGATTTCAAACTGTTCGTCTGAATTGTGTTGATTATTTGCTGATACTTGAGAGATATACTCTTGGTTGACAGTAGAACTTCGAACAGTCATACCTTCTCCTTCGTTGTGCGTTTTGTCATTATATAGCAATTTAGGGCATTTGAACACCCATAAAATTATGAATTTATTATTATTTGCTTAATTTTTGGTTGTTTTAATCTATTTTTAAACAATGTAGATATTTAATGAAAGAAAGGGTTCAACCGTATTGAACTTAATTCAATACGGTTATTCTTTATTGTTTGATTTTCTTGCAGTTACACTCTCTTTACCTTTAAACTCTTTTTTGTCCGCGTCGCTGACAACAAGTTTGGCAATTTCATCTGTCAAAATAGCAATATCATGGGTTTGTGAGGCAACCATAGCGTTTCGTTGTGTTTGTTGATCCAACTCATTAACGGCATCATTGATTTGTTCAATTCCAAGCAGTTGCTCTTTGGATGCCCCTTCAATATCAGAGATTAAACCAATCGTTTGTGAAATATTATCATTAAGCACTTTATACCCTTCAATCATTTCACCTGCAATATTTTTACCGTCATTGGCTTTTAATGTTGCCGTTTCAACCAATGTTTTAATCTCTTTGGCAGCTTCTGCTGAACGTGATGCTAAGTTTCTCACCTCTTGAGCAACAACAGCAAACCCTTTTCCAGCTTCACCTGCAGTGGCTGCTTCAACGGCTGCATTTAAACTTAAAATATTGGTTTGAAATGCAATTTGATCAATCACTGAAATTGCTTCATTGATTGCGGTGACTTGTTCATTGATTTCATCCATAGAGATGTTGGTTTTATTTGCCAGTTTTTCACCCTCTTGCGCAGATTGTGTCACACTGCCTGAGTATTTAGACATTTTTGCAATGCTCTCAGTGTTGTGTCGAATATTTGACGTAATCTCTTCAAGTGCTGCTGCTGTCTCTTCTAAACTTGAGGCAGCTTCATTTGAACTGGCATTGAGTTTATCAACGTTATTTAATAGAGTGTTTGAACTCTCATCAAGCGTTAATCCATTGATTTTATTTTCAGTCAACATTTCAGTCACAGAGTCACCTAAGTCATTGACCCCTTTAGCCAATTTTAAAAGATGCTCTTTTAAATTCGTGGTTGAAATACGATTTAAGTAGTTGTATTTACTGTAATCATCCAAAATTGATAAAACATGATCAATGTTGTTTTCTAATTTATCTGCCATTTTATTAACCACATTTTTCAATTCCATTAAAGCAGGATTAGCAACTTTGGTTTGTAAACGTTGATTTAAATCTCCATTTTCAAACTCTCCTAAAACATAGATGGTTTCATCAATTAATTTACGATCTTCTTCAATGCCGATTTTGGTTTTATTGATATTTTCATTGACCACTTTTGTCATGTCGCCAAATTCATCGTTTGAACGAATGTCAATCAACTCTACGCTTTGCGATTCTCGGTTTAAAAATGCAAAAAATGAACCTAATCCCATTTGGAAACGTTCGAGTTTTTTACTGATATCCACAATGATCATATATGCAAGTAATAAAATAATAACTAAAAAAAGAATAATCGCCACAATGGTTGTGATTTTGCTTTTTTCATAAATGTCATACGCATTTTCAGTTTCACTTTTAGCAATTTTTAATTGTAAAGAGATCAACGCAGAAATCTTCTCTCCAATAGGGTCAATTTTAGGGTACAAATCTTCAATCGTAATTTTTGTTAAGAGGTCTAAATCTCCTTCTATACAGGCTTCTTTAATGGTTTTGGAAACTTCATTGCCCGTTTTCATCAACACATTGGTCTCTTTAGACAACTGTAACTCTTCAGGAGTTAAAAACGTAGAAGTGTAAGCTTTCCACTGTGTATCAATACTCTTTTGAGCATTGCTGATATTTTCAATACACTGCTCAAACGTAAGATTACCGTTTCGTGTTTGATGTGTCGTATCAACAATATTCACAGCATACGCATCTGCAATGATTTTTAACTGTTCCAAAGGAACCACTCGATCATTATAAACCGTAGTTAATCCATTGTTCACTTTTTTTAATTGGATAATTCCAAGGACACCCACCACCAATAGTGCAACCAAAGCAACCAAGGCCATGATGGATAACTTCATTTTTGTTTTTATGTTTTGAAACATTGTGCTCTCTTCTTTTAGACTTATGCAAACAAATGCATTGCATGTTTATAATGATAGCTTTTTGGAAGTGACAAATTAATTACATGGCTTGTTTAACACAACACATTAAGTCTTCCAATCTTTTAGTGACAAATGACTGCATAAAAAAGATTAGAAACAACTTCTGGTTTTAAGAAACAAGCCTTAACTCATTTTACGATACACTATCACTTTAAAACCCATATCTATTTTTATTATTATAAGGACAATTTTACACTTATGGCACTCGTCGACTTACAAAACATCTCAAAACAATACGATACAAAAGTTATTTTAAAAAATGTCAATTTTACACTTCTTGAAGGACAGCGTGTTGCTGTGATTGGGCAAAATGGACAAGGGAAATCGACTTTAATGAAAGTCATCATGAATGAGGTTGAAGTTGACAGTGGAGAAATTTCTATTGATAAATCCATTAAAATAGAGATGCTCGCACAACAACCAAAATTTCCAGATAACCTGACTGTACGGCAAGCCATTGAAGCACAACTGACAGAACTCAAAGAGGCCAAAGATAAGTATGAAGAGGTCACGCATGCTTTAACTGAAGATTATGAAAATCAAAATTTACTGAATCAACAAGCCCATCTGGCAACCTTTATTGACTTTCACAACGCGTGGGACTTGGACAATATGATTGAACGTGTGCTTAAAGAGTTTCAACTCAAAGAGTATGAGTTTAAAGACGTCAACCTTTTAAGTGGAGGAGAGCAACGAAGAGTAAGTTTAGCAGGACTTCTGCTTAAAAAACCCGATGTGCTTCTGCTCGATGAACCCACCAACCACCTCGACGTATACATGGTGGAGTTTTTAGAAAGTCTTCTTTTAAAGAACAACTTCACACTGGTTTTTATCTCGCATGACCGATACTTTATTGATAACATCGCTTCAAGTGTGGTTGAGATAGATGGCGGCGTTTTACGAAAGTTCAATGGTGGTTACAGCAGTTATTTAGAGCAAAAACAACAAATTTTAGAGAACATGCAAAAAGACCATGAAAACCTGCTTCGGTTAGTTAAAAGAGAAGCACACTGGATGCAACGAGGTGTGACTGCTCGAAGAAAAAGAAATGAACGTCGAAAAGCGGAATATTTCGACCTTAAAAAACAGGCCAAAAGTAACCCCGCACAAATACGAAAAATGAGTCTGGAACTTCAAAGAGAACAAAAATCTTTTAACACCGAAGAGAAACAACAAAACAGAAAGAAGATGCTCTTTGAACTTGATGATATTGAAAAATCTTTAGGTGATAAACTGCTCATAAAAGATTTTACTACTCGAATTTTACAAAAAGATACGATTGCAATTGTGGGCCCGAATGGAAGTGGAAAGTCGACATTGCTTAAAATCTTTATGGGAAAACTTCAAATAGACAAAGGGCAATTTAAAAAAGGGGATTTTGAGATTGGATATTTTGATCAACACCGAGAGATGCTCGATGACTCTAAAAACCTCATGGAAACCTTCTGTCCCAATGGAGGTGATCGAGTTGTATTACAAGACGGGCGAAACTTGCATGTTTTTGGATACTTAAAAAACTTTTTATTCCCAAGAGAGTACTTGGATAAAAAGATTGGGGTATTAAGTGGTGGAGAAAAAAACCGTGTGGCTTTGGCACTGCTGTTTACTAAAAAAGTGGACTGTTTGGTTTTAGATGAACCCACCAATGATTTGGATATTCCAACGATTAATATCCTTGAAGAGTATCTGCAAAACTTCCAAGGAGCCTTGATATTTGTAAGCCATGACCGATATTTTGTCGATAAAATTGCCAAAAAACTCTTTGTCTTTAAAGGACAAGGAGAAGTCTTTGAGAGTTACCAACCCTATACGGAGTATTTAGAGATTGAAAAAGAGCTTCATGAATTAGAAAGCTTTGAAAAAGAACTGAACAATTCTAACAGTTCAAAAACAACACAACCTGCAAAAAAGAAACAGAATAAACTCAGCTATAAAGACCAAATTGTTTATGATGCACTGCCTAAAGAGATAGAACAAATTGAAGCACAAATTGAAGCAATCAATGCCTGTTTAAGTAACCCCGCATGTTATGAACAAAAAGGCATCGTAGCGGTTTCACAGGAGCTTGAAGAGATCAAAGCAATTTATGAAGAGAAAGTCGAACGTTTTTTGGAACTTGAAGAGCTCGTAGAGAGCTTTAAAGAATAATTGATTATAATGAAATAACAATTTTTGATATATTTGGAGAGAAAATGAGTCTGAAAGAACAACTGAAAAACGATTTAAAAGAAGCAATGAGAGCAAAAGAGATTGTCAAAAGAGACAGTATTCGTGCGATTAATACCATGATCAAACAAATTGAAGTGGATGAAAGAAAAGATTTAAGCGATGAAGAGGTTGTTAAACTCATCCAACGAGGCATCAAACAACGAGAAGAAGCTGCCGCTCAATACAAAGAGGCTGGACGTGATGAGTTGGTCAACAAAGAGCTTGAACAAGTGGAAGTTTTTCAGGCATATTTACCTAAACAATTAAGCGATGAAGAGCTTGAAAGTGGTATGAAAGAGATTATTGCCAAAGTAGGAGCAACCACCATGAAAGACATGGGAAAAGTCATGGGCATGGCTACTAAAACATTTGCAGGCGTAGCAGATGGGAAAAGAATCAATGAAATGGTGAAAAAACTATTAGGATAACTTATGAGTAAAGAGATTGCGAAAGTCGTTAAGCAAACGTTTTTAAACTTAAAAGAGAAAAACATCCTTGCTACACCTGCACAGTACAACAAAGAGTTCTGTTTGGTTGCAAAAGAGTTTGATGTTCCGGTGAAAGATTGCAAAAAATTTAAAGAGTTTATTCAAAAGCTCAACGAAGAGGAGCTTAAAGAGGTTGAAAACCGAAAAATTCAAACTCCAGAAGACCTTATTCCTATTTTACTTGAACGAATTGCGGTTAAAAATGTCAGTTCATTAAGTGAGATGTTATCTAATTCACTTATTCCATCAATCAGTCTGCAACTGGATGAAAAACTGGCAAAATTTAACATTAAAATTGGCAACTCTCCTGCTTTGATTTTTGAAGAAGACATTCAAAAAGAGATGCAAGACTTTATTACTGAACGTTTTCATGCGGATAAAGCGTTTGTCAAACAAAAAACCGAAGACATTGCAAAACTCGTAACACTTATGGGAAAATACCTCAATGATGCCATCACCAACAATACCTCTGGAAGTGAAAATGTTTCAGGTATTAAAGCACAAATTCAAGCCATCGACATATCAAAAAGCAATCCCAAAGATTTATCCGATTTACAAAGTCGTTTGGTCAATGCCGTTGAAGACATTGAAAATGAGATGTCACAAGTCAATAAAAACTTGGCCAAAGATCAAAACAATGTGTGCAGTTTAGAAGATCGTATTAAAACACTTGAAGCAGAACTTGAAACCGCACAAAAAGAGAGTGCAACAGATCACTTAACAGGCCTTCTAACGCGACGCTCCTATGAAAAAGAGATTAAAAAAATAGAGAGTAATTATGAAAGAAATACCATTGAGTATGCCGTTGTTTTCTTTGATATTGACTACTTCAAAAAAATCAATGACACTTATGGGCACGATGCAGGTGATACTGTACTTAAAACTTTTGCTCAAATTCTGCTCAAACAGACCAGAGAACTTGATGTAGTGTGTCGATACGGTGGAGAAGAGTTTGTTGCCATCGTACACTATAAACTCAAACGAGAACTCTTAGGGTATTTAAAACGAATCAAAACCATCGTTGCAGACAACAAATTTATCTATAAAGATCAACGTATTCATATCTCTTTTAGTGCAGGAGTGGCGTTAAGAAGCAGTTACAACGACTATGAAAGTGCCGTCAAAAAAGCCGATGAACTGTTGTATGATGCTAAAAATGGTGGACGAAATCAAATTGTCATTGATGATGGTAAAGTCATCTAATGACCAATTGCAAGTGCATAAAGCACTTGTGTATTCTCATTTATAAACTCACACACTTCATCATCGTAATAAGCCCCAATACCACTGCACCCTATGTGCATATAATTACTGCCTAAATAGAGTCGATGACCAATAATACCTGCTTTTTGATACATCGCTTGATAATTTTTGGAAGTGCTGGTCAAAAAAAAGGTCACCGCACTGTGTGCACCCAACTCTTGTTCTAAACACAAATAACCTGCTTTTGAAGCGAAATCCCCTTGAATGACCAGTTCGCCATTTTTATATAAACCCAAAGGCATCCCTTTAACTCGATTGATGACATAATAAATATCAATTTGTTCATCGCAATCGGAAGTGATGGGTTGATTTAAAAGAGAAAGCAAAGTGTGCAGTTGCTCTTTTAAAATGGCTCGTTTTTCAAACCCACGTATGCTCCTTCGTTTTAACATCACCTCTTTAAACATCTCTTTTTGGTAATGAAATTGTGGTTTTAAATATTGAGGTATTTTATAACTTACTTCACAACTATTTTGATACGCTGTTTCAATCATCTCATTTCTTTCAAATACACCTGTACCATCGATGTTTTCTAAATTCATTTGAAGTTGCAATACAGAATTTTGAGTTGTTTTTCCAACCACACATGCAGACAAGAAAAACTCCTCTTTTGAAAAACCAAACATGGTATTCAACCTCTTTTTTTCAAAATCATAAACAAGCTCATACTCTTTTTCGTGTACATAACAGCTGTTTTCAATGCAGCCTAAAAGATGTCCCGAATCCAATAAACAATATCGAAATGCTCTGTTTTTATACTTCCAAGCACTTCGGTAATATAAAGCTGAATTCAAAAAGATAAAACCCTCAATTTGTTTGTTCAAATGTAAAAAAGGCTCAATGCCCTCCTCTTTGATGGGTTTAAGTAACGTGATGGCATTTTGAGCAATATTCAAATGATAAATCCCATCATCAATGCCTTCATTATTTCTGCTTTGAAAATAGATTTCATTGGGGTAAAGAGCCCCTGCACTTGGGTTAATTCGTAAATAATACTCTACCCCAGGATAACTCTTTTTAGCATCAATGCTCGCAATATAGTATAAAAAAGCATGTGATTCTAACTTTAAATTTAAAGGTATGCCCAAATAATTTTCAGGATAACTTTTAAAAGCCCAAGGCTGATTGTCCCAATCTAATCGATTGGGCATGCTTCGTACAGAGTAATAAGAGTGTTTGGTCGCAGCATGATACTCTGGTATGCTTGTAAACATAAAAACCTCTTTTTTGCCCCACTATAACCATACTATCTTTACACATCAATATAAAATCAAAATTAACCTTATGCTTTATTGTCAAAGTCAGCTTTTTTGGTTAGAATGAATAATTATGAATTAAACTGAAGGTTAATCAATATGGTTCATCTAACATTAGCACTCGTAGAGGATGAAACATTCTTACGTGAAAAACTGGAGAAAATTCTTAAAAGAGAAGTTGAAGTGGTTTATGCATTTTCAAGTGCAAAAGAGACGCTTAGAAAAATTCCAGAGATAATGCCCGATATCATTTTAACCGACATCAAAATGGCTGAAATGAGTGGTCTTGAAATGGTGGAAGAGATTCGAAAACTCAATCTGCCTATCAAAGTGATTGTCGCTTCAGCATTCAGTGAACCTGCTTATTTTCAAAAAGCCATAAAACTCAAAGTTGAAAATTTTTTGGTCAAACCCATTGATATTGATGAACTGTTATATCAACTCAAAGAAATAGAGAAAAATCTTACCATCGAAAAAGCGTACCATGCAAAAAATAAACTGCTCAATGAATATAAGGAAGTCGTTGATAAAAGCAATCACATCACTAAAACCGATATTAAAGGCACTATCACCTATGCCAATGATCGTTTTTGTAAGCTGTGTGGTTATACACAAGAAGAGCTCATAGGTAGTCCTCACAATATTGTACGTCATGAAGATATGCCTGCTTCATTTTTCAAACGTATGTGGACAACCATTTTAAATAAACAGACATGGCATGGCACCATTAAAAGTAAAACCAAATATGGGGATGCTTTTTATATAGAGACCACCATTGCTCCTATTTTAGATGAAAACAATAACATTGAAGAGTTTATCTCCATTAAAAACAACGTCACTGAACTGGTTAATAACAAGCGTGATTTACAAAAAGAGATCGTCACCGACAGACTCACAGGCATACCAAATCGAATCAAACTATCACAAGACCTTAAAGAGTTTCAAAGTGCATCCATCATTTTGTTAGATATTGAAAAATTTCATGAAACCAATAACCTCTTTGGACTTGATTTTGGAGATAAAATTCTGATATTTATTGCACAAAAACTCAAATACCTCTCTTTACAAAGAGAGTGTTCGTGTTATCGTATCTCTGCTGATGAATTTATCCTTTTAAGTCACAACCAAAGCAGTGAGAAACTTATTGAGACCATCAATCAACTGGAACAAGATATAAAACTCATGCCCTTTGAAGAGAATAATATCAGCTTTGATATTGATATTACCTATGGAATTGTGACCAACACACAAGATATCAATAACAACATGCTCATAGGTATGGCTGAATCGGCACTTTCAGATGCCAGAAAAGAGCACAAACTCTACTCTTTGTATTCACAAGATAAAAACCAACAAAAAGCATATGAATACAACTTTGAATGGACAAAAAAAATCAAAGATGCATTAAATGAAGACCGTATTGATATCTACTTTCAACCATTAGTCTCCACCATTACACAAGAGACAGTAAAATTTGAGTGTTTGGTTCGATACATCGAACGTGATGGAAGTGTCATTTCTCCCTTTTACTTTTTAGAAGTAGCCAAACGTTCACGTCTTTATAACGACATCACCAAAGTGGTCATTCAAAAAGCGTGTGAAGTCTTTTCACAACGCAAAGAGAAGTTCAGTATTAATCTCTCTATTGAAGACATTGTGGATGAACAGACCATCGATTTTCTTATCAAAGAAGTACAACAGCACCATTTATTCAATCGCATAATTATTGAAATATTAGAATCTGAAGGAATTGATAACTACAATAAAGTAATTGATATTGTTGAAAAGCTCAAAGGGCATGGTATAGAAATTGCCATTGATGACTTTGGTACGGGTTACTCCAATTTTGCGCACTTAATTAGCCTGGATATTGATATTTTAAAAATTGATGGTTCTTTAATCAAAGACATCGATCAAAATATCAGCAGTCGTTCAATTGTAAAATCCATTCTGAGTTTTACCAAAGAGCTCAATATCAAAACCGTTGCTGAATTTGTAAATTCACAAGAGGTATTTGATGTGATTCAAGAGTTGGGTGTTGATTTAGCACAAGGATATTATTTCAGTGAGCCTATCTCTAAAGAAAAATTAGAAGAGTTATCATGAATTTAAAAAAAGAGAAGTATTGGATTGTTTTAGGTATTGCTCTCGTTCTCTCTTTAATCGTTTTTTATTTACTCTTTCAAATAAACAAAGAGAGTTTAATTGAGTCATATCAATCTCAAATTGAACATGAACACGAATTCATACAACGACAGGTTAATATCTTTAAATACAATAAACAAGTCACCATTCAAGCACTTAAAGAGAATAAAACCGTCAACAACTTTATACAAAACCCTTCTGTACAAACCAAACAAGAGCTTGAGAAACTCTTTATAAATCAAGTCAAAGCAGATCGTTATGTGATGCAAATACGTATCATTGACCCTTTAGGAAATGAGCTTGTTAAAATTGATCAAGACAGTCGTATTAAAAAAGTATTTGTTGTTCCACAAGAAAAATTACAAAATAAATCGCATCGAGACTATTTTAAAGAGTTCTCACAGCTTGACGATAATGAAATTGGTTTCACACGTATTGATTTAAACAAAGAGTTTGGTGAGATTGAAAAACCGTATCGAGAGACAATCCGTATTGCAACACCAATTACATATAAACATCAAAAATTTCTGATTGTGATTAACTATTATGTGGGAGATTGGCTCAATGAAGTTTTCTCTTCATCATTTGTTGATACTTATCTCATTGATGATGAAGGGTATTTTATCAGTCACGCTTTAGAAAACCTCAATTGGTCAAAATATTTAAAGGTTCCTCTGAGATATAATGACACAAAAGAGTTTGAACACATCAAACTCAATGATTTTATGAGTAATAAAAACAATAACTTAATCTCTTTTTATTTAGAAATCATGAACCATGATTACTATATTGCGTATAAAATCAAAGAACGTTATGTGCAATCCTATCACGAACAAATCAAAAAAATTGGACTTTTTATTTTGTTGGGCTTGATTATTCCCATTCTGCCACTGCTTAAAATAATCCGTAATTATGTGAAACGCATCGAAAATGATAAATGGCAACTTCAAGAGAGAGAAGTACGTCTGAACTCTATTTTTAATAATACCTTTGATGCGATGGTCATCATCAATAAACAAGGCCTTATCCAACAAATCAATCAAGCCACACAAACAATGTTTGGATACAACAAAGAGGAACTTCTTGGTAAAAATGTCAATATTTTAGTGCCGCACCCTTACCATGACAATCATGACAACTACATTAAAAACTATAAAAAAGAGCAACACTCTACGGTGATTAATTCAGAGCGTGACCTTTTTGGTCAGCATAAAAGTGGTCAACTCATACCCATCAGTTTGGTCATCACTAAAATGGTCATTCACGATGAACTCTTTTTTATAGGCACTGTGCGAAATATCAGTGTAGAAAAGCACAATAAAAAACTCTTTGAAACGGTTTTTAAAACTTCGCCCTTGGGCATTGCTTTGGTTCTTGAAGATGGAACTTTTTGGAGAACCAACACTCAGTTTACCTCCATCATTGGTTACAGTGAAGAGGAGATATTAAATTTAACCTTTCAAGACATCACTCACCCCAATGATTTAGAAAAAGATTTAGAATTGGTACACCAACTTATCCGAAAAGAGATCAACATCTATACCTTTGAAAAACGGTACATTCACAAAAAAGGGCATATTGTTTGGGTGAACCTCACTGTAACAGCAGTGTATGTCAGTGAAGAGAAAGATGAGATTGAATATTTTATTGCTGTTATCGAAGACATCAGTGAACGAAAAAAAGTGTTTGAAAACTTACAAGAGACTCAAAAGAGTCTGGTTGAGGCAGAGAAAATCTCTTCATTGGGACATTGGGACTGGAAACAAAAAGAGAACACATTTACGTGTTCTGAAATGATGAAAACTATTTTTGATCTTACATCTGACAAAAGCTCTTTTGAGTATGAAACCATGCTTGCCACTATTCATCCCGATGATAAACAAAATGTAAAACAGCGCATTAATGACACCATCCGCACTGGAAAACCTTTTGATACCGAGTATCGAATTCTTGTCAATAACCAAGAAAAAATCATTCATGCCAAAGGTCAAATCAAAAAAGCAGAAGAGGATGTTGTGCAACTATTTGGTACCTGTCAAGACATCACTCAAATCAAACATCTGGTTAACAAAGAGAAACAGCAAGAACTGCTTTTAATGCAACAATCTAAACTCGCTTCCATGGGTGAAATGGTTGCTGCCATTGCCCACCAATGGAGACAACCCTTAAACTCTATTGGTATCACCATGCAAGATTTGACGTATGCTTATAAATATGAAGAGTTGGATGAGACCTATTTACATAACTCCAAAAATGAGATCATGCAACAACTGCAACTTATGTCCGATACCATTGATGAATTCAGAAACTTTTTTACGAAAACAGATCAAAGAGTTGAGTTTGGTTTATATAAAAATATTGAAGAGGTCATCAAACTCTCTTGGGCACAATTTAAAGCACACAATATTACTATTGACGTCATGTGTGAAGACTCAAACTCGCAATTAATACCGATTGAGCAGTGCAAAGATGATGTGACGTTGATGGGTTCTCCAAGTGATTTAAAACAAGTGGTTCTAAACCTTTTGAATAACAGTAAAGATGCCATTTTAGCTCTAAGCAATGCAACTCCAAAGCAACGTTTTATTGAGATTATTATAAAAAACAAAAAGAGTCTTGTCGAAATCATCATCAATGATTTAGCAGGTGGAATTAACACATCAGATTCTAAGAGAATTTTTGAACCTTACTATACAACCAAAGAGATGGGTACAGGGCTTGGACTCTATATTTGTCAAACCCTTATTGAACACACTTTCAGTGGTCAAATACTCTATAAAGAGGTTACAAAAGAGAGCTTAAAAGGCTCTTCTTTCATCATCTCATTACCTAAGAAATCGACGCTTTAATAGATCAATTCGTTGATTAGCAGTATGAATACGTTCATATGTGATGAGTCCTTTTTCATATGCTTTATAAATGGTATTGATAATACTCTCTAAAGAGTCGTACGCCAATTGATTGCCAAAAAGCAGTATATCGACCCCTGAATTGATTGCCAATACAACACTTTGTTCTAAACTGTAGTGTGCTCGTATGGCATTCATTTGCATGTCATCACTGACAATGACACCTTTAAAACCCAATTGCTCTCTCAATAACTTTGTATTGACGTTGTATGAAAGCGTTGCAGGATAGTGTGTGTCCCATTTTTGATTAAAGACATGAGCTATCATGATCATGGGTACTTGTTTTTGTTTGATGAGTTGTCTATAAGGCTCTAACTCTTTTGAACTCCAAGTATCAGAGACATCCACAAACCCTTTATGTGAATCTTCTGATGAAGACCCATGCCCTGGAAAGTGCTTTAATACACTGATAATATTTTGTTCACGTAAAGCATCCATAAATACGGAGGCATATTGCACCACTTGTGATGGCTCTTTAGAATAACTGCGTTGTAACTGATAAATCACTTTATTGTTTAAATTTAAAGCCAAATCAAGCACTGGAGCAAAATTGGTATTAACCCCACTTTCTCGCAATTGTAAAGCGAGTGTGTCGTACGCTTTTTTTGCTTCACTGTCAGGTAAACTGCTTATTGTTTGAGCACTTGGTGTATGTTTAAAACCCTGTTTGACTTTTAAACGCTCTACTCTTCCTCCCTCTTGATCAACGGAAATTAAAATATTTGCATTGGCGCTTTTAAGTTGAGTCGTTAAAGCTTTGAGTTGTTCAAACGAAGCAATATTTTTTGTCCGAGTTGCATCATCGTAAAAGCGATCAAAAAGTATTACACCACCCAATTCATACTGTTTTATTTGTTGTATAAATTGACTTTGAGAAGAGAGTTTTTTTTCATCAAAACCAATGATAAGCATATGCGCTATCTCTTTTTTAATACGCATTTCAGAAGGGGGTTGAGCATGTAATATCATGAAAGGAAAAATAAGAGCGAAAAAAAGTCGATACAGCATAAAGTGTCCTGTTTTTAATCCATTATAGCAAGAATTATTTAAATATCTTTATACCCCATAAACTGTATAAATTCTCGTAAATGATAAATAGACAAATCGTGCATCATCTCTTTACACATGATTTGAAAGGCACTAAAAGTACTCATTCTATCTTTATAAGTACGTCGCGTAGTTAAGGCATTAAATACATCACAAATAGAGACTATTTTAGCAAACTCAGAAATTTCATCTGCTTTTAACCCTAAGGGGTACCCTTTTCCATTACACTTCTCATGATGTTGGGCAATCGCAGTTAAAAGTCTGATATCGGTCTCACCCAAATCACGCAAAATTTTCACACTAAAAACAGGATGGTCCTTGACAATTTCAAATTCATTTTTGGTCAGTTTTCCATGTTTGGTGATGATTCGACTGTCAATCTCTTTTTTCCCCAAATCATGCAACATGGCAGCTTTACCTAAAACCTCTAAATCCTCTTTGGTAAAGTTCAAATAGATACCAAATGCAATAGCATACGTTGCTACATCAATACAGTGCGTATAGGTATAATAGTCATATGTAGTGACTTTAAGCATAGAGTACATCGCTTTATACTCACTGAGCATCAGTTTAATGGTATTATTAATCACCTTATCTATTTTAATCAAATTTTCTGATGTCACATCGCTTTCAAAAAGATCATTCATGGTCTCAATAGCAATATGGTTGATTAAAGTCGCTTTGGAGTCTAAATCGACTTCATCGTTATCTAAAATTTCTGAAATATTTTTTTGTATGTATTGTTGATAATAGTGTCGTTCACTTGATTTAATAAAGACAGGGGTCGTATCTCTCAAAAATGAGGTGTCAACAGTAGGGTCAAGAAGCTGCTCTTTTTTTAATATTAAACCAAAAAGTTTTTCATCCACTTGTCTGTACAATGAATAAGGGTAAGAATCACCCTCTTTTAAAATATCTTTTACTATGGGAGTAAAGATATAACTTTTCTGATTCATAATATCTTCTTTATTTCTACAAATTGAATTGTTTCTATTGCTTAATATTATACCATTTTAGAAGCAAGAAGTATAGCAAAAAAGTACACTTTGGAGACTTTTTTAAAAATTTTTAAAAAAATAAAACAATCTAATAATTTAATAAATTATTAAGATACAAAAAGTATGTTTTATGGAAAATAATTTTCTTTTAATAACCCTTATGTCTTTCTATTTTCTTCTCTTTTTTCTTTGATAAAACAAATTTCTGCTGCTTTTTTATGTGCAATAGGCCCTTTCCCATGACCAATATGGGGTGCATTTTTAATGCCCAAATAGATAAACTTTTTTGATAAAGCAATGGCTTCTTTAAGTTCTTTGCCCAATGCCAAATTTGCAGCAATGGCACTTGAAAAACTACAACCTGTGCCATGAGTATGGCTGCTTTGTAAAAATGGCGTATCAAACTGAATGGTTTTTCCATTTTTATATAACGTATCAACCGAACGGTCATGCCCATTAATATGTAACTTTTGATTTTTAATCACCACAGCACACTCATCAAATCTGCTCATTTTTTTTGTATCAAAACCATCAGAAAAAAGCATTTTTGCTTCATATAAATTCGGAGTAATAAGCGTGCTGTAGGGGAAAAGTGTTTTTAAATTCTCTATGGCATCATCACTGAGAAGTTTTACATTGCTTTTAGAGATACAAACGGGATCCAATACCACTGGAATATGCTCGACTGTTTGTAAAAATGCTTTGATGACATCAATGACGTCATTGGAAAAAAGCATACCAATTTTAATCGCTTTTACATCAAAATCATTCATAACAGCCTCTATTTGAGCTTTTACAAACTCAGGCTTTATTTCAGAAATAGCATTCACACCTGTCGTATTTTGTGCAGTTAATACGGTCAATACACTGCACCCAAACACACCAAAGGCTTCAAAAGTTTTTAAATCGGCTTGTATGCCTGCTCCACCACTGCTGTCACTGCCTGCAATACTTAAAACAACGTTCATACTTCTCCTTTATTTACAAGTAGTATGGTAGTGACATTTTCTTCAGTATGCCTTTAATTAAACAATCTAAAATCTTCTTTTAAGTTCTTCTTGTAAAACCTCCACACCCAAAGCCACACCTGGCCACCCTTGACCTGCAAACACCGAATCACCGACATGATACACCCCTTTAAAAGGCGTTGTACAAGCAGGAAATCTCAACATATTCTCTATGGTTAACACGTGTCCTCCACAATTGCTTCGGTTGATATAACGCTGAAATGTCTTTGATGTGGCTGAGAAAAAACTCTCAATGTGTTCTGCTTTAAGTGTTTCAAAACAAGCTAAAAACTCTTTAATCATTTGTGTTTGTGTACGATGTTTTTGCACTTCATAATCGCTGATTGAGAGCTGTTTCCAAAAGTTTACATTTGTATGCATGGATATGGTCACACTGTAGCCATCTTTACTCAGAACTGTATCTTCACTGTCTGAAAAAGAGACAAACATCGCTTGTGATGTGGTATGCGCAATTTGCTTATTGAGTATGAGTTGATAATGGTGCAAAAATTTCTCTTTGCTTTTAATTTTCAAATAGACCACAAACGCACTTTGTTCATGAGCATGAAACTGTTCATAAAAAAGATATGAATCATAATCATCAAAAAGTTTAAAGCTCTCAAAAATGGGCAGATTTATCACCACATTTTTTGTTTGATACTCCTCTTTGCGTGTTTTCACTAAAAGTACATTTTTATGTTTCTCTATTTTCAAAACCTCTTCATTTTTCTGCACATTCAAAGGTTCAAGCAACTCTTTGAAAATTTGTCCCATTCCATTATTGACATAAAAGACATCATGAAAAGGATAACTTAATCCCAAAGCCATACTTAAAAGAGGAATATTTTTAGAACTGCTTTGCACCGTAATAAGAAGTTGAGCATCAATAAAAGCTTGGTACTCTTTAGAGATATTAGGCAACACTTCATTGATATACGATGATGCCTCTTTAAAAAGCAGGTTTTTAAACGTACCATATAGCTCCCAAACACATGACAATGTCTTTTGATAGGCTTTCAAAGAGTGCTTTGCATAATGCACGGATTTTAGTTGCCAAAAGAGTTCATCGAGTGTTTTGATTGTTTCCCAAAAAAGTCGATTGTTTGGATGATAATAGACCTCATCCAGTGCTTTTAAAAACGTCTCAAAATCTTTAACTCTGTCCAGTACTTTACCGTTTTGAATGGTTCGAATAGCAATGGAACTTCTTTTTAGATTGGGTGTATAACCCACCTTATCAAAAATACGTTTTAAAGGATGGTTCTCTTCATACCCCACTAACGTTGTAGCACCCGTATTATAATAATATCCATGATGTTTAAAACTGCTCGCGCAACCTCCTAAGTTTGGTTCTTTTTCAAGTATGAGTGTCTCTTTATCTTGGTTAAGTACACCTGTAAGTGCACCACCCATACCCGAACCTACGATAATCAAATCTTTTATATTTGAACTCATCTTCTACCTTTCACACCCATACAGTGTGTCATGCTGTATCACATCAACATAGAGCATCATTTTATTTACTCTATTTTATCTTGATATTTATCTCGTATTGCCTTAAAAGAGTCCACATGATCAAAAAACAGATCCACTAAATTGGGATCAAAGTGTTCTGCCCGTTCTTCTTTTATAAGTTTGAAAATATCCTCATCTTTCCACGCTTTTTTATAACATCGGTCACTTCCCAAAGCATCAAATACATCTGCAAGTGCAGTTATACGTCCAAATATATGAATATCTTCACCTTTAAGTTTTCTTGGATAGCCTGTTCCATTCCATTTCTCATGATGTTCTCGTGCAACAATTGCTGCTGCTTTTAAGACTTCTCGCTTTGAATTTTTTAAAATGTTGTACCCAATAGTTGAGTGTGATTTCATTATTTTCCACTCTTTTTCATCAAGTTTTCCTGGTTTATGTAAAATTGCATCAGGAATGCCTACTTTTCCAATGTCATGCATTGGACTAGCAGTAAAAAGGATCTCACACTCTTTTTCACTTAAACCAGAAAGCTTTCCAAGAAGTTGAGAGTACTCAGCAACTCGTTTAACATGATTGCCAGTCTCTTTGCTTCTTGTTTCCCCTATTTCACCCATTTTATACACAATCTCTCTTTGAGTGGCTTCGAGTTCTTCATGTAACTCAACAACAGGTGTAATGTCTTTTCGTATACTCATATACTCTAAAATTTCACCTTTAGCATTTTTAATAGGCACCACCGTAGCTATTGAGTGATACACTTTTCCTTTCTTATTGATATTTTTAAGTTGTCCTTTCCATATCTTTCCTGCTTCAATGGTTTTCCACATGGCATCAATGAAACTCTTTTTTACATCATCGGGACGTTTAATGATATTATAAGGTTGACCAATAAGTTCCTCTTTTCTATAACCACTTATCTCATAAAACATCTCATTGGCATAGGTGATTTTTCTTTGGGTATCTATTCGTAAAATAATATTGCTTTGTTCAATCGCATCTTCATAAAGTTTTGAAAGGTTCATCACTTCATTGAAGTTTCCTCGTGTGATGTTATACTGCTTTTGAAAATACTCTTTGGTTCGTTCCACATCAGTAATATCTGTGCGAATACCAATATACTCTATGATCTCTCCATTGGCATTAATTATGGGATTAATGATGGTTTGTACCCAATAATCACTGCCATCTTTTTTTCGGTTTTTAACTTTACCTTTCCAAGGTTGTTTCAACTCTTTAATGGTGTACCACATATCTTTAAATATTAAAGGATCCATATCAGGATGTCGGACAAGATTGTGTGCTTTGCCTAAGAGTTCTTTTTGAGTGTAACCTGAGATTTTACAAAATGCTTCATTGACATAGGTAATCATACCTTTAGGGTCTGTTTTAGAGACAATACTGCTACGATCAACTGTACTTTTGTACTGTTCTAACAATTGAGTGGAACATTTCAATTCCCACGCTTGTTCACTGTTTTCAATACTTAACTCAATTTTAACCACTAGCTCATCGAGCAAAAGAGGCTTTCGCAGTATATCTACGACTCCACTTCGAAGTGTATTTTTAATAAATTGTGCTGAAATATGTGAAGCAGTTGAAACAATCAAACTTACCCCCAACTCTTCAATTAAGTGATTTCGATTTTGAATAAAAAACTCATATGTCTTTTCATTAAGTTCTAAGTCCAGTAATACCATATCAATAGTGTGTTTTTGAACCAATTCAAGCACTTCATTATTGGATTGAGAAGTTAATACTTCAAAATTACGATTGATTAAAGCCAACTCTATTTTTTTGAGTGTTTGTTCATCCTCAGAAGTTACCAACACCGTTTTATAGCTGTTTTTTTCAAAACGTTCTAACAAATTGGGTAAGTTTTTTATTTTTGATTCAATATCGTATTGAGTACCAATGACTTCAATGATGCGATTTGAAAGCAATAACGCTTCATCAATTAACTCCAAAGAGTCATCAAAAATAATTTTTTTAACGTGTTTATAATTTTTTTGTTCAATAAGACTTGTAAACTCATTGCTTTTACTCCCCATTAAAAGATAATCCACCTCGTGGGTATCCAAGTAGTTATATACTTCCTTTATGTCAGAGAGTTCAACTGTATTAAACCCCTCTTTTGTAAGAGTTTTCATGACATCTTTTTGCCATGTGTTATTTTGATTGAGAACGATAATATGTACAAAAGAGGGATTAAATTGTATTCTTGATTCACAACTATTCAAATAATATCCTAATTTATTTTATTAATATTAACTCATTGTAACAAAATAATAATTAATTTTTATTTTTATTTAATATATTTTCTCCTGCCCGATTCTGTACAATGCGAAGTCGTATTTAACAGGGTCCTGCGCATCAAACTCTTTGAGTTTTTCTGTGACCAGTACGGCTGAATGTAAATCATATGTTTTTCGTTCTAACAGACCCAAATGGCGAGATACATGAAACGTATGTGTATCCAAAGGCAGAATCAAATCTTTACTCTCAACCTTAGTCCAAAAGCCTAAATCCAAGCAATCTTTTCTCACCATCCAACGCAAAAACATGTTCCAACGTTTGTAAGGGGCATTGCCCACAGTTTTTATCTGATGGAATTTATCTCTTTTCATCGCTTTAGAGAGTAGAAAATTGTAACCTTGAGACTCATATTCTGACACAGAACGAATAGCGGCAATGAGTGCATCAATGCCTTCAAGTACACTCTGCTCTTTTGAGTATGCTTTGTAAAAGATTGTTTCTAAACTTTGTTCTTGTTTTAACCTGCGCAGTGCAATAAAAATATTTTGAATATCTGCTTCATTTTGAAAACGGTAATACTTCCCTTGTAACTCTTTTTGTATGCGTTCTTCAGATTCATTTAGAAGTGAAAAATCCAAACTTTGAAGAAATTGTACAATGAGTTTTGCATTGCCATAAGCAAACAGAGCACACAACAGCATACTGAACTCATCTTCGCACGTTCGAGCAACTAATAGTGGATCAGGTTTATCCAAAGAGAGTTCACACTCTTTATTTCTGTAAGCTACTTCTAAATCTAATTGCTCTTTTAATGTCATACATATCCATTTTCAATGTAGTTTATAATATCTTGTTCAATCTTTTTAGAAGCAGTGACGGCATCTTCATAATAGATTTTTTCAAAACACTCTTCATAAATTGCATCGCTTTTCTCTAAATTGTTTAACACTGCAATATCAGCATATTGAGAGAGATAATTCACATCAATCACATTGCCACTGGTGCCAATAACCACTAACAGTCCGCATGATTGAAGCTTTTCATAAAGTTTTTCATACAGGGGTGCATGTTCACCAAAAAAGACAATATTAGGACGCAATTTTGCACCACATTTCTTACAAATTGAGTTCTCTTTTGTTTGTATTTCATACTGCACAGTCACAACCGTTTCACACTGCATACACCGTAACTCTTTTAAAAATCCATGCAAATGCAACACATCTTGACACCCTGCTTTTTCAAGCAAATCATCCACATTTTGAGTAATGACTTCAATATATTGAGAAAACTTCTCTTTGAATTGTGCAATCATTTTATGAGCGGCATTGGGGTGTTTGTCTTTAATGTCTTTACGACGTTTGTTGTAAAATTCAATCGTGTTATCATAGTTCCACTCTAAACATCCTGCCATGCAAATCTCATTGATATCATGTTTCTCCCAAAGCCCATCACGCTCTCTAAAAGTAGAAATACCACTGCTGGCACTCAAACCTGCACCACTGAAAATAATCACCTTTGCACTCATCTTGTATCCAATCTTTTTTTGTTATAATACCAAAATTTTAGTAGCTTACCATAAAAGGATTGTTTTGGCCAACATACTTATAACGGGCTGTTCAAGTGGAATTGGACGAGAAACCGCACTGTACTTAAAACAGCATTCACATCGTGTATTTGCAACCGCACGAACACAAGAAGATGTGCAAGAACTTCAAACATTGGGCTTAGAGAGTTATTTGCTTGATCTTACTCAATACGACACAATACACTCAACACTTGAAAACATTTTAGCTGTAGCAGGCAGTTTGGATGTGGTCTTTAACAATGCAGGATATGGACAACCCGGTGCCGTGGAAGATTTAACAACCGAAGTTTTAAAAGAGCAGTTTGAAAGCAATCTATTTGGTCTACATGAACTCACTTGTGCAGCTATTAAAATCATGAGACAACAAGGTTATGGCAAAATCATCCAACACAGCTCCGTATTGGGCATCATTGCGTTAAAATTCAGAGGAGCATACAATGCGAGTAAATATGCCATTGAAGGATTAAATGATACCTTACGGCAAGAACTCATGGGCAGTAATATTCATATTTCTGTGCTTAATACAGGGCCTGTTACGAGTAAATTCAGAGAGAATGCCCTTAAAAAATTTAAACAAAATATCCAAATAGAAGGAAGTGCGTTTGAAAAAGTATACAAAAATGAACTCAAAGCACGCTTAGAGAATACTCAAGACAGCACACCTTTTAACCTTCCTGCTATTGAAGTGGCAAAAGTTGTTCTTAGAATCATAGAAACAAAACAGCCTAAACCACGATATTATATCACTAAAGCCACACATCTTTTAGGAGCCTTTAAGCGTATTCTTCCTACTTCATGGTTGGACAGATTGCTCAATAAAATTTAATTTGAATCTTTTCTAATCCAAATAGATTTTTGACTCATTTTTCGGCATGGAGCAGCTTTATAGACATGATATGAAGCTACATATTGGTTGCCCTCATAATCAAACTCACTTACATGCGTCAACTGACCTTGTTTCGTTAACTCATTAAGAGGTAAATCATACAACCTGACAAGATAATGCCATTTATAATCTGAGGGTGAAGCATGATAATTACCCACAACCACAGCTGAACGATTTTGACTCTGAGTAAATTTTTCATCTATTATTGAACAATGTGTTTGAAAGGCTGTTGTAAACTCCGCTTGTTCATCATTTGGCACCTCCCAAAAAAGAACCTCAGCGCAAAGGTTCAAACCAATAAACAGACACATAACTAGAATATTTTTTTTCATACTAACTCCTTTATTTAAAATGGAAAACTTTTAACGATATGATCGTTGATTCGGGCAAAGGTTTCGGGTACGTCTGAATTCTCAAACTCAATTTCGATTTTTGCCATTCCTGCATTTTTATTGCTTCCTGTTAAATCAAGCTGAATTGGCCCTTTGGGAGAGTTATCGCTTGGTTTTTCAATTTGTTGTTGCCCATCTTTTGTTTGAAAATAACGAAAAAAACCCTTCTCTTTTTTTTGACTCTCATCCACACCTGTGATTTTGGCTTCAAAGCTGACTTTCATATTCTTAATTTTGATCGAACTTGGAGGGTTCAAAGCGATTAAAGGGATGGCAACATCATGATAAACAATTTGGTTTTCGGTTAAAAAAGGGAGTTTAACATCCACATTTTTAGGCATACCTAAATCCTCAATGCTGATTCCCTCTTGTTCCATGCTCTCTTTATTTTTATTCAAATAAAAATAACGTCCCAAGGCACGCATGTGTTGCTGTTCTGAAATTTTTTGAGCTTCAATGACTGAATTATGAATTGCTTTGAGCACATTATCTAAAAAAATAGCCATGATAATCCTTTTATTGTACTTCTCTTGGAAAACCAATATGATACGTTGTTGATTGCATAGTCAATTGGTGTTCGCCCACTTGAAAAATGCCAAAACTCACATCTTTTCCTATAAGTTTACCTTTGGGATACCCATTCAAATAATCATTTAACTTTTTAATTTGTTCCTCTTTTTTTTCATCGGTCATTGGACTATTTGGATCGATATTACCAACTGTTATACGTTTTATACACTTTACATCTGAAAGAGCAAATGGTGTATCCACACTGACTCCTTTAAAAAGGGTACATCACTGTACCCTCTGTTTTTTGCTTTGCATTTATCTTATGCCGCTTTTTCTTGTTTTTTACTCTCTTTGTTTTCGGGTAATCCTTTGGGAACAATCGCTTTGTTCATGATATCAAGCACACGCGCAAGCCCTTCTGGCATACCATGATCTACAGCTTTGACTTGGACATGATATTTTGCAGATTTATCAGTACTTCGGGTGTTTTCTTTATGAGAAGAGACTGAACCTGAGACAGAAGCTTTAATGCTCACGGGTCCCCAACCTGCAGATAATTCAGCTTGAAAACTTCCTTCTTTGCTGCTGGATTCTTTTGATTGTTCAGAAGTTTTAATCTCCATATCAAACGTGATATCCACCATGTCCACTTTTAAACTTGGAATTTGTACAACTGCGAGTAAAGGAACATCGATATCGACTTTTTTCTCGACTCCTTTATCGGTCATAACGTTGTAAGCAAATTGTGCTGTTCTTACCGTTTTAGTACCATCTTTTTCTGTGATGAAACCCACTGAATCAATAAACTCAGCCGTCGTTCGTGCTAACTTTAAGTTAGAGTCGCATGCAGCTGTTAAAGGAGCTCCAATTAAGGACTCCATTGGTAAGCCTTTGAATTCTTCACCTAATGCCATCTTACATCCTTTGTATTAAATTACTTAGACAAAATGTCGACATTTCATTGAATAAGCAAACACATTGTGTCATATGAAAATTTGAGTTAAATTTGTTATTTATAGTTTAAGATAAGCCATACAACTCATGTTGATACTCTACAAAATGGTTATGAACCATTTTTTTACTTAATAATGTATCTCGTAAACCATCAAGTTTTAAAAGCAAATCATAATATTGATGTGTATAAAAAAAATAAATGACACAGCTGTGTTTAATAATACGTTTTAAAAGTTCAATCTCCTCTAAGATATACTCTTTTTTATTCTCTTTTTCATTGTTGATTTTGCGATCCAACAAATAGATTTGATTCTCCCATGTATAAATCTTATATTTAAAATAGAGTGAATATGAGGGCAAAACCACTTTTATAAAAATAATCAAAATAGGAATCAAAGGCACAATGACAACCAATAAGGCTTCAATCAAAGAGGAAAACCAAAATGGAAGATATTTTTCTGCCCATGTTTCTCCTTTTTTTAAATAGGCTTTGGTGTGTTCACTGATGGGGATCTCTACAAATTGAATGGAGGGAAAAAAGTTTTCAGGCTCAAAGATCCCTCCATGACGGTGAATATCTTTAATATTTTTAATAATCAAGCGTTGCAAGTTATGGTTAAAATCTTTTTTCACAACCAGTGAAGCAGTTGTTACTAAGAGTTTAATATCATGATTTGGAATGTTTCTTGCCAAATCAATCACCCCTTCACTTAAGTTAACACTGTTGATATAATCAAATCTATCTCGATAAGCAAGCTTTCGATTAAAATTCATCAATTTAATGCCGTTGGTACTGAGCAACTCTTTTATGACAGGAGCTTCAGGAGATATGACCAAACAAAGTGCATCTATCTCTTTTTTTTGCAATTTTTTAACAGCATCTTGATCATGTAAAGCAAGCAATTGGTTCGATTCAATGCCATTTTGCTCAAACAATATTTGAAAAAGTTCTCGCGTTCCGCTCCCTTTTTCACCAATAGAGACTTTTTTATTTTTTAAATCGGTTAAGTACTTGACACTCAAATCATCATTATAAAAAACCCACAAAGGTTCATAAAAAAGACTCGCCATAGAAAGTAAATTATTTGTTTGAGAATTTTTTGCGGTTCCTCCTTGTACAAAGGCAATATCCACTTCCCCTTTGTTTAATAACTCCAATGCTTCTAAAGAACCTGCTGTTTGTATGATCTCTAATTGTATTCCCTCTTTTTCTAAACTTTTTTGATATTTTTTTGCATAATAGTAATATCCGCCTGATTCTCGTCCTGTTGCAATTTTAAGATTGTTGGGTATCACATTGATAAAAAACTTATAGACAAAAACCAATGCGATGAGCACTGTTAATATAACCACAATTAAGACTCTACAATACTGCATGTTCACTCTTTATATATTAAGATAGTTATCTTTCCAATCCTCTGCAAGTTCTTCAACAATAATACGAGTAAAAGAGCAAAAAAGATTGCGTTCTGAAACTCTTCTGCGCACCAATCCTTTTAACCTTGTTCCTCCTGCTTTGCTCCATTTTACGAACTCTTTGGATGCATTAAATTCATCTTGTAGATTTAAATGTTTTAACAACGTCGAACTTTTCAGATTGCCTATTCCTATATTAAAAGCAAATGACACCAAAGCTGAAAATTGATTCTCATTGATTGGAACACTCACCAACTCTTTCACACGTGCTTCAAAATGTATTAAGTCTTTTTTCAACAACACTTCTGCCTCTTCTTGCGTGATGACTTGGCCTTCATAAACAGTGCCATCTTGTCTGCTTGTATGTCCCCAACCAATTGTCCATATCCCCACACTGTCTTGATATGCTTCAAGTTTGAGTGCTTCAAAATGTTTTATCAGTTCAAGCCCTTGTTTGTTAATAGAGTATTGCATATATTACCTCCTTTATATAATGAACTCTTTTATTATTTTATTTCGCAAAAATTTGCAGTAAATTTGTTTTTCGCATCATTTTTTATACTACTATTGCCTCAAAAGGAGGGAAAAATGTTCAGAAAGAGACATTTATTGATCGTTGAAGATGAAATAATGATTGCCTTGAGCATGAAAAAAGCCTTAAAACTGTATGATCTTGAAGTCGTTGATATCGTTAAAAGTCATGATGAAGCAATGGAGGCACTCAAAAAGCATAATGTGGATTTGATTTTAATGGATATCAATATAAAAGGGAATATTGATGGTATTCAAAGTTGTAATATTATTCATTATCAATATAATATTCCAACTATTTTTGTCAGTGGTTTTTATGACTATGAAACCCTTGAACTCATACAACAAAGCTGTGCTTATGGCTATATATCAAAACCTTTTATTTATGAACAACTCTACATGCAAATCTATTTTGTCTTGAATCATCAACATGAAAACCAACCTACCCCAGAAGATAAAAAAATCACTTTGAGCGATGAGTTCTCTTTTTGTACAGAGAAACTGACCCTCTATTATCAAAACAGAGAGATAAACCTTACAAAAAAAGAGCGAATTTTGGTTTCAGTACTTTGCAAAAATAAAAACAATTATGTCTCTTATGAGAGTCTTTTTTCACAAGTATGGGAAGAAGAGGAGTTTTGCTTAAATAAAATCAGAGGTTCTATTTTTAGAATCAAAAGAAAACTGCCACTATTAAAAATACACAACAGTAAAGAGCATGGCTACACTATTCTTTGAAGGTTAAGTATCCTAAAAAGGATACTTAACTTATTAAAGTGTCATTTGTCTGAATTTAGAGAGAATATCACTGTCTGGTTCTACTGCAATATAAGTACCACTAAAATGTGCTCCATCTTGATCCCATTGACCATAAACAGTATCTGTGGCTGCCCAGACAACTCTTCTTAAACTGTTAGCAATTTTTTCAGCAGGTGTGATAATATCTTTTGTGCATTTTAATGAATGTGCCGAACAAACAATTAAAATCACTTCAAAATCGACCATTGGAAAATCTTGTTCTTGCAATAAAGCCAATAACTCATCTCCATCGCCTAACTCCTCATCATGTCCAATAATAATTAACTTTGAGTCTTCAGACAGTTCACTGAAGTTTTCAAAACCTTCTAAATACCCTTGTGAATTCACAAACCAATTCTTTGCACTTTGGCATACCTCATCATTTGATGCAATAAC
Source organism: Candidatus Marinarcus aquaticus (assembly GCF_004116335.1). Lineage (NCBI taxonomy): Bacteria > Pseudomonadati > Campylobacterota > Epsilonproteobacteria > Campylobacterales > Arcobacteraceae > Candidatus Marinarcus > Candidatus Marinarcus aquaticus. Next base: position 65,596 of record NZ_PDKN01000002.1, on the reverse strand, counting down.
TACATTTGTCATATCTTTTCCTTTATTTTAAGATATGACATTATAAAAAAGGAAAATTTGAAGAAAATTTGTTGTCAGGTTATGAGTTTTGTATCTCTTTAGTATTGGCTTTACTTTGTAAAAAGTCTGAAATCTGCATCAAACTAAACGTCACTAAAAAAATAAACAAACCAGGGAAAAAACTCACCCACCATGCAATATCCATGACTGTTTTTCCACTGCTTAAAAGACTCCCCCACGACATTTGAGGAGGATTAATCCCCAATCCTAAAAAAGAGAGCCCAGACTCAGCTAAAATAGCACCCCCTACTCCAAATGTAAAAGAGATGAGAAAAATAGGAGCCAACAATGGTGCAAAATATTTAAAGATGATTTTAAAAGGACTCATACGCGAAAGTGTCAACACTTTCATAAACGGTTTATTGGTAATTGCAAAACTCTCACTGCGTATCATTCTGGCCATTCCCATCCAGCCTGTAATGGAAATAACTATAATCAGCACCAATGATGATGCTTGAATATACGACACCAATGCCAACAGTAAAAAGAAGGTGGGAAACGTCAAAAATAGGTCAATGATAATCGTAATACTTTTATCAATTTTACCTTTAAAATAACCTGCATTAATCCCAATAAAAAGCCCCAGTAGTGATGAAATGGCCGCACTTAAAAAACCAATAATCAAAGAGGTTTGTCCCCCTTGTAAAATTCGAGCCAAGATGTCTCGGCCTAATCTGTCTGTTCCAAAAGGGTATTCAAAGCTTGGAGGCAGCAAAATGGCATTGGGATTGAGTTCATAAGGAGAAACAGTATATATAAACGGCATCAAAAAAACCATTGTAATCAGCGCAATTAAAATAGCTGCTGCAAGTTTATACATACGATTCCTCTACTTTTGTTGATAGTACGTCAAAGTACTTTTACCAAATCTTTTTGATTTGTACTGTTCAAATAGTCCTAAAGTTTGTGGTACTTCGATGCTGCTTTCATGTTCAAAACAGATTAAGAAAATATTGTCGTTTTCAATTTGTTCCACCATTTTAAATGAATGTTCATAAACATCACTCATCCCCTCTCGATAATCAAACGGTGGGTCAATATAAACAACCAATTCATCCGTTGAGTTTTTTAATGAGTTTAAAATAGTAGGCAACTCTTTAAAAGTATCTCCAAAAAACGTTTGACACTTTTGTGCTTCAATGGCCTTACAGTTTTTCACCAAAATATTATATGAGTTTTTATCTTTTTCTATAAAATAGGCTCGTTTTGCATCTCTTGAGATGGCTTCAAGTCCAATGGAACCACTTCCCCCAAATGCTTCAATGAAAATTTTATCTATAATATCAAATTGCAATACATTAAAAAATGACTCTTTGAGTCGTGCTTTTGAACTTCGTGTGACATCCAATGATGGCAATTCCAGCCTTTTCCCTCGATATTTTCCTGCAATGATGTGTGTGTGTAATTTTTGATTTTTCATATACTCTTCATCTGTTTTTTTGACATTATAATCAAAACTTCATAAGGGTTAGGTTTATTAAGATTTCATTAATATAAAGTTTAACTGCTGTTATGAAAAGCTTGCTATACTTTCATTACATAAAGGAGAATAAGTGAACAAACGACAATTCAGAGAGTGGGCAACATCTCTTACAACCGTAGGATTTTTTGTAATGGGTTTAACAGGAATCATGCTCTATTTTCATATATTTAATGCCAATGTTAAACTTCTGCATGAGCTTTTAGGTTTAGCATTTATAATAATCGTATTGGGACACGTGATGGTAAACTGGAATGCCATGAAAAGTTACTTCAATAAAAGAACATTTTATACCAGTGTTGCTTTGATGTTTATTGTGACCAGTGGATTTATTGTTCAAAGTCTAAATCAACCCCCAAGTGGCAAAGCTATTATCTTAACAAGCATTATGAAAGCACCTCTTCAAGACGTCTTTAAAGTGTTAAAAGTAGATGAGAGTGAAGCTAAAAAAGTGTTAGAAGCAAAAGGGTTTGTAGTAGAATCAAACGAACATAGTTTAGAAGAGTTTGCTCAAAAAAACAACACTTCAGGATTTAACATTATTTCTCTTTTAAAACAATAACCTTCACATTTTATTTAACATTGACCTAAAGTTGCTGTGGTTATACTCTTTATAAAAAATATAAAGAGTCAGTATGAATTATCTTATAAGCAATGAAAACGTTCAAATCCCTGCTTTACTTTATGGTACGGCATGGAAAAAAGAGGAAACAGCCACTTTAGTTGAAGCCGCTTTAAAAGCGGGATTTCGAGGCATTGATACGGCATGTCAACCCAGACACTATAATGAAAAAGGTGTGGGGGATGGTATTGCACAAGCAATACAAAGTGGTTTACTCACACGTGAAGAGCTCTTTTTAGAGACCAAGTTTACGCCCAAAGAGGGTCAAGACGAAAACTCTGTTCCCTATAACCCCAACGACACTTTGTTTCAACAAGTTCTTCATTCATTTCAAGTAAGCCAAAAAAACCTGCAAACAGATTATATTGACTCTTTAGTCTTACACTCGCCTCTTTTTCCATTTAAATCTTTAATGAGTGTTTGGAGCGCTATGGAGAGTCTGTATGAAAACAAAGAGGTCAAACAACTGGGTATTTCAAACTGTTATGACCTGCAAACAATTGAGAAACTCTATACAAATGCCAAAGTCAAACCAGCAGTTGTTCAAAACCGTTTTTACAAAGATACCAATTATGATCAAAAAATAAGAGCTTGGTGCAATGAAAAAGGTATTTTATATTTGGGATTTTGGACACTTACCGCCAATCCTCATATTTTAGGCAGTGAAACTCTTTTTCATATTGCCAGAAAATATCAAAAAACACCAGCCCAACTCTTTTATCGTTATTTAACACAACGACAAATCATTCCACTCATTGGTACTACTTCAGTAAAACATATGCAAGAGGATTTGAGTATTTTTGAATTTAAACTCAATCAAGAAGAGTTGCTTCGTATAGATGCATTACTGTAGTTGCAAAAGGTATGAAACCTTTTAAGCACTAAAGTGTTTGAAGAAGCGAGTGCTTCTTCTTATCGTGCGTATGATTCTGCCCTTAACTCACGAATCACATTCACTTTAATTTCACCTGGGTATTGAACTTTCTCTTCAATATCTTTTGCAATCTCAGATGCAAGCAATACCGCCTCATCATCATTAACCAACTCTGCTTTTACAATCACACGAACCTCTCGTCCTGCATTAATAGCAAAGGCATTAATGACGCCCATTTTACTCGTAGAGATGTTTTCAACCTCTTCTACTCGTTTTAAGAAACTCTCTAAAACTTCCCTTCTCGCACCTGGTCGAGCAGCACTTAATGCATCAGCTGCACACACAGATGCACTCTCAACATTGATTGGTTCTTCATGTCCATGATGAGCATAAATCGCATTAATCACGGTATCTGGTTCATTATACCGTTTACAGATTTGTGCCCCTAAATCGACATGACTGCCTGGCATGTCATGTGTCAATGCTTTTCCAATGTCGTGCATCAATCCTGCACGCCGTGCTAAAATTGCATCACCACCCATTTGCGCAGCAAGAAGACCTGAAAGGTGCGCTACTTCAAGTGTATGCGCTAAGGCATTTTGACCGTATGAAGCTCTGTATCTCAGTCTTCCCACAAGTTTAATCAACTCTGGATGCATCGATTTAATCCCTAAATCCATCACCACATCTTCACCCTCTTTTTGGATGTTGTTGTCAAACTCGTTTTTCACTTTATTGTAAATCTCTTCAATACGTGCAGGTTGAATTCGTCCATCTTCAAGAAGTTCTTGTATGGTCTTTGTTGCCACCGCGCGTCTGTAGAGATTAAATGAAGAAATTGTAATGGTATTAGGCGTATCATCAATGATAATATCCACACCTAAAAGCATCTCTAAAGCCTTAATATTACGACCCTCTTTACCAATAATTTTTCCCTTGGTCTCTTCATCATTAATTGGAATATTGTTGATCAGACGTTCAGCTGCAAACTCACCAGCGTATCTGGTCACTGCTTGAGAAAGCATGTTATTAATCTCTTCTTTGGCGTGTTGTTCTGCCAGTTTATATTTCTTTCTAAAAATTGAAGCAATTTGGGCTCTTGAATCCTCTTTGACCTTTTCAATCATCAGCTCTTTTGCCTCTTGTTGTGTTAATCCTGAAGCATTTTCAAGTACTTTCAGTGCTTTTGAAATCTTCTCTTCAAATGTCTTTTTCTGATTTTTCAATCCCTCTTTTAGGGTTGTAATAATTCGATTTTTCTCTTCAATATCTTCTTTGGATTTTTTAATTGATGTCAGTTCGGATTCTAAATGTTCATTGAGTTCTTTCTCTTTTCGTTGAATTTTAGAAAACATATCATCGTAGTCACGTTTGGCGTGTTTAAATTCACGTTCAAACTCTTTTTTTGCTTTTATTTGTGCATCTTTTAAAATCACTTCAGCTTCGTGTTCGATTACTTTTGCTTTTGCTTTTGCTTGTTCAATATAAATATCAAATTTTGCTTTGTTAATTTTCCGTACTACATAAGCAGTAATGACGCTGCTGAAAATAGCGACAAATAATCCCTCTATTATAAACATCTCCATTTCCAAACCTTTAAAATAAACTTGGTTATTGCGACTTAACCTGTAATTATATAATCTGCTTGAATATCGTATTGATTACTTAAGATTTGGTGAGTCATACAAAGTGTTCTTTGAGTAAAAACAATAGTCGGTTGTTGTTTCAGTGCATAAAAAAATCGATCGTACATGCCTTTTCCAAAGCCGATACGCTTCCCTGCTCCATCAATTCCTACCACAGGAACAATGGCCAAGTCAATCTTTGTTTTTAAGTGTGAGTTTGATGGTTCTTTGATACCAAACTTTTTTTTGTGCAACGGCAACCTAAATTTAACTGCTTTAAAACTTTCACCTTCCATCCGTGGTACGAAAACTTCAACCCCCCTTTGTCGAAGTTTATGAATTAAAGGTAAAATGTCTACTTCTATATCCATAGGAATATACATTAAAATCTTTTTTGCATTCAGTGTCTCAATAACTTCCTGCAGTTTATTAACTATTATCTTATCTTTCTTCAAATTGTTGTATGAACTAATAAACCTTAATTTATTAATACACGATTTTCTAAAATCACTTTTACAGTGATCTTTGTTTATCATATTTAAGCCTTACTTGGGTAGAATTCAAACCCAATAAATGATTTTACCCAAAGGAATTAAAATGCAGTTTAAAAACATATCATTTTTTGTAATTTTATCTATTATTTTTTTGTTAACAGGTTGTGATTCAAAAGATCCAGAAGCAATTAAAAATGCGATTGCAAAAGAACAAGAACCAACCGTTATTGAGTTAAAAACAAACAATGACCAACTCATAAGCACTACTATTTCTAAGAATAAAATCATCTTCTCAGGGCAAGAGAACAAAGTGGTATTGCTCAACTTTTTTGCAACATGGTGTCCTCCATGTAAGGCAGAAATTCCTCATTTAAACAGACTTAGAGAGCGTTACAAAGAGCAGTTTGAAGTCATTGGTGTATTGGTTGAGAAAAGTAAAACCAAAGAGGATATGAATGCTTTTATTGAAGAGTATGAAATTCAATTTCCTGTGACCAATCATACAACAAATTTCACTCTTGCCGATGCCGTAGGTGGTGTCAAATCGATTCCAACAATGTTGCTTTTTGACAAAAATGGAACGCTTATTCGTAAGTACATCGGTATTGTTCCTGAAGAGATGTTAGAAATTGATATCAAAAAAGGGTTGGAAGCAGAATAATGTTTGGAATTTTCAAAAAAAATGAGGCAACACAAGAGAGTATTGAAAGCAGCAACGCATCAAAAAGCTTTCTCTCCAAAGCATTAGAAAAAACCTTTGACAACATCAAAAATGTCGTGCCTCAAAAAAAAGAGAAGATAGCTTTTGAAGAGGTTGAAGAGCTTTTAATTGAAGCAGATGTGGAGTATGAAATCATCGAAAAAGCCATGGATGGACTTCCTGAGATGATTACACGCCCTCAACTTCGACACCGTTTGGTCATGCTCTTTGAACATGCTCCTGAAATTGATGTGAGCAATATGCCCTCACCCTTTGTGGAACTTATTATTGGGGTCAATGGTGCAGGTAAAACCACGACCATTGCAAAGCTTGCCAATATGTACAAAAAAAGTGGGAAAAGTGTGCTTTTAGGTGCAGGTGATACCTTCAGAGCTGCAGCCATTGAGCAGTTAAGTACTTGGGCAGACAAATTGAGTGTGCCTATTATTAAAACCAAACAAGGGCATGACCCAAGTGCGGTTGCATTTGATACGATTTCATCAGCACGTGCAAAAAACATCAACCACGTCATTGTGGATACTGCGGGTCGATTACAAACTCAAACCAACTTAAGCAATGAACTTAAAAAAATTGTCAAAGTGTGTGCAAAAGCGTGTGAAGGTGCCCCACATCAAAAAATCATGATTTTAGATGGAACACAAGGCAATACTGCCATTGCACAAGCCAAAGCATTTAACGAAATGGTCGGTGTAGATGGTATTATTGTCACCAAGCTTGATGGTACAGCAAAAGGGGGCGCACTCTTTTCTATTTCAAATCAACTTGAATTGCCTATTTTTTATATTGGTATTGGTGAGCAAGCGGATGATTTAATGCCGTTTAGCCCTGATGAGTTTGTAGACTCTTTACTTGATGAAATTTATACTCAATAAGAGTACATAACGATGAACTTTTGGCGTTCTAAAACCAACAGATACTTAAGTATCATCGTTATTTTAGCCTCCATTTTAATTGGGTGCGTCTTTTACGTGCTCACACAAATTAATAATAATACCTCTCAAATCAATCAACTTGAAAATGCTCTGAACACGACTCGAAACCTCTTTGAAGAGCAGAAACGTTATGCCCTTTCACTCTCACTTCTTTTAGCAGAAGACAAAGAGATCATCGAAAGCTTTAAAGAGCAAAACCGTGATGAGAGTTTTTCCATTGTCAATAAAAAAATACAGACACTTAAGATGCTTCAAAACAGCCATTTTGAAGTACAAATTCACAACCGAAATCTGACAACTTATTTAAGAAACTGGGATATCTCTATCAAAGATGTTTTACTTCGAGATTTCAGACAAGGTTTGGTCAAAGTCAAAAAAGATAAAAAGCCCCTTGTCTCAATTGAACTGGGAAAACGTCTCAATATCAAAGCCATCTCTCCTATTATGGAAGATAATGACATGATTGGTTCACTTGAAACCATCATTGATTTTGAGTATCTCTCTTCTCAACTCAAACAAAAAGGGTACACGCTGTTTGTATTGTTGGATAAAAAACATCTTAACATTGCTACAGAACTTAAACAACAGCCCATTTACCAAGAGTATGTTGTGGTCAATGATGTTTCTCCAGTTGCACTTGAACATTTGAACTTAACTCATCTCAAAGATTATGGTTATGTTTCAACCCCACACTATTCATTCAGTTATTTTGCGTATTATGATTTAAGTCATCACAAATTGGGTTATATCTTAACGGGCATTAATAACGAAGACCATGTTCAACTTAACAGCAACTACAATAACACTGCACCGTATATATCCAAATCAAAGGTGAACATAGAATGAAACTGCTTTTACTTGAAGATGATTTCGATTATAACCAAAGTATCAAAGAGTATTTAGAGTCTTTAGGCTATGACGTGGATGCTTATGAAGATGGGCAAGAGGCTCTTGATGCAATTTATGATAACAACTACCATATTTTGATTTTAGATATTCGTGTACCCACACTCAATGGATATGAACTGGTTAAAGAGTTACGTTCAAGAGGAGATGAGACTCCAGTGATTTATATCACCTCTTTGACAGATATCAATAACTTAAGTTTGGGGTATGAGTTGGGCTGCAATGACTATTTAAAAAAACCTTTCTCCCCAAAAGAGCTGAAGTATCGACTCGAACAACTCATTAAACTCTATTATGCAAAGAGTCATCAACGACTAGAACTGCTTGAGGATTACACCTATGATGTTGTTAAACAGGAGCTTTTTAAAAATAATGAGTTGGTTTCACTGACTAAAAAAGAGAGTGAAGTGGTTTTTTGTCTGATTTCTAAACAGAACCAATACATTTCCATCGAGCAACTTCGAAGTGAAGTTTGGGATGATCGCTATATTTGTGAAGCAGATATTCGTGTCTGCATTAAAAAAATACGCGATAAAACCTCAAAAGAGTTTATCATCAACCAACGAGGTTTAGGATATAAAATTGCTCGAAAACAGTAGACACTTCATCCTGCGTATCACACTGATATACAGTGCCATCTTTTTTATCTTTATTGCCTTACCTTCATACTTCTATGGTCAACTTGAAATAGAGAATCACATCACAGCTCAACAACGTGTTTTGTTTGAACATGCACAAAAAATTCAACGTGCCATTTATGATTTTTCAACCTCTAAAAGCGATACTTTTGTTGTGCCAAAATCATTTAAGTATGAGGTGATGTTACTTGATAAACAGGACAATGTTATTTATGAAACTTCACACTTAGAGAACATCAAACAACCTGTGAGTATAGAGTTTAACCTTGCACACAACCGCTTGGGTGCGAGTAAACTGATTATCTCTAAAAACATCAGTTATCAAGAGATTTATTTAAAAATCTTCCTTTTAGTCATTTGTGTGGGACTCTTTATTGTTATTTCAAGCTTCTTGCTTATTCAAGCAAGCATTGAACCTTATAAAAAAGTCAATGAGTACTTGGATGCTTTTTTTAATGATGCCATGCATGAACTCAAAACCCCTTTGGGTGTAATACAAATGAACTTAGAGATGCTTCATGAAAAGCAACCTCACACCAAAGAGTTGCAACGCTCAATGAATGCGACTAAAAATCTTTTTTTGGTTTATGAAGACATTGAGTATTTAATCAAACAAAAAAGCGTGAATTACAATAAAGAGTGGGTAGATTTTTCTTATTTGCTTTCACAACGATTAGACCAATTTGAGAGTTTGACACATTCAAAAGAGCTCACTTTAGAAGCTCATATTCAAAAAGATGTTCAAGTTCAAATCAACAGAATGCATCTTCAACGTATCATTGATAACACTGTTTCTAACGCCATTAAATACTCTTACAAAAAAACAACCATTGAAATAAACCTAATACAAGAAGACCAACGTACCCTTTTTGCAGTGCATAATATTGGGGAAGTCATTCAAGACACCAAACGTATTTTCAATCGATACTACAAAGAAAACTCCATTAAAGGTGGGTTTGGTATTGGTTTGAATATTGTGAAAAATATCTGTGAAGAGAATAATATTCTTATTGATGTAGATTCCAGTGAAGAGCTCGGCACCTCTTTTCAATATAATTTCTTAAAATAATCTTAATTCATCTCTTTTATTGTATACATTAAAGTAACAATAATCCGTTACAATAAATCAAACAAAAAGGAGAAGTTATGAAAAAGTTGATTCTATTTCTAAGTTTAGCATCACTTATGTTTGCATTTGAGTATAAAGCTCCAGCAAACTACCCATCGGGAGAAGTGGGTGAATTGGTTAAATTAGGTGAGGATATTGTAAATAATACAGACACACATCCTTTAACAAAAGACCTTGTTGGAAATAAACTTCAATGTAAAAGCTGTCACTTAAAAGGGAGTGATGGTAAAGTAGGTACAGGTGAAGGTATTTCTAGCTGGATTGGTACAGCTGCAGCATTCCCGGCATGGTCAAAAAGAGAAAAAACAGTTCAATCACTTCAAGACAGATCAAACAACTGTTTTATGCGAAGTATGAACGGTAAACGACCTATCATTGACACAGAAGCGAGTATGGCAATTGCTGCTTATATTACGTGGTTATCAGAAGGTCATACGATTAAAATGAATGAAAAAGGACCTTGGAGTGTACACAACACCAAACTCTATCCTAAAGGGGTAAAACACTTTAAAGCGATTCAAAAAAAAGCAACTCATGCAAACTATGTAGCAGGTAAAGCAGTCTATGCTTCTCAATGTGCATCATGTCACGGGCAAAACGGTGAAGGTATTGCTGGAGCATTCCCTCCGTTATGGGGTAAAGATGCCAATGGTAACTGGTTGAGCTACAACACGGGTGCTGGTATGAGTAAACTTGATAAAGCAGCTGCTTGGGTTAAATCAAACATGCCATTGGGGCAAGGTAACAGTTTAAGTGATCAAGAGGTTGCAGACGTGGTTATTTATATGAACGCTCAAGAGAGAGCGCCATTTGATCTGAAAACAAGACTCTTACCAAAAGAAGAGATGGGTTATTACAACTCAAAAGTACTTGAAGAGAAACATACTGTAGAAACAAACTTCAAAGAGTTTGGTTTAGATTTAAAAACTATCAAAGGAGAGTAATCTTCTTTATCGAAGTGAGTTCAACTCACTTCGAACTACTTAACAAAATCTGCAATTTCATCAAAATAATCATCAATATTAACAAAACTATGATCGCCACCTTCTTGTACAATACGAGGAGCTTGTGGCAGTTTTTTTAAAGCATCTTTATAGTTTAATAACTCATCACCAGTTTGTAACAGCAACAAAAAATTTTGTTGATTTTTAAAGGTTTTGACTTCTAAAAATTTCAATGCTTGCATGTGTTCTTGTGTCACTTCAAAACTCGATAAATCAAAATAATTCGTAGCCATTCCAATTTTATCGAGCGTTTTATAGGGAGTAGTGGCAGGATTAATTAATACTGCCTTTAAGCCAAATTTATTGGCAAGATACATCGAATAATACCCACCTAAAGAGGAGCCTATCAAACTCACCTTTTCTCCTTTTTTTAAAAAAAGTTCAATGAGTTGCTCTAAAGTGTGAATGGCTAAAGATGGTACATAACTCAAAGAGGGCATGATAATGTTATCTTTGAAATGCTCTTTAAAAAGTTTGGCTTTCCCACCAAATCCACTGCTTCCAAAACCGTGAATATAAATAATCATATGATCTCCTTTTAGGATTTTTGTAAAATAATGGTTGCCATTGCGGATATAATAATACCAGGAATTACCATTGCTTGTATACTTTGTGCATTAACAACATACGCCAACAATGCCACAGCCACTGGGTTTAAATAGATATAAGACATCACTTTTGTTGGACCTAAAATCACCGTTGTTTTTTGATATAAAAAAAGCGTTAAGATAGTTGTACCTATGATCAAGTAAGTCATATGATAAAAAAGTTCACCTTCGATTTTATCCCAATTGAGTGGTTCATTTAAAACCATGGTGGCCAAAAACATCCAAATAGAACCACCAATAAGAGTACAAAACACCAGTACAATTGGATTGTCATCTCTATATAAAAGCTTCAATGAAATAGAGTAGCAACACATGCTCAGTGCTCCTAACATAAAGATATAATCTCCACTGTTCAGACTAAAAGAGAGCATCAGCGCAACATCGGCTTTAAAAACAACCCATAACGTTCCAATAAGTCCAACAATATAAACCAACAATTTTTTAAAACCAATTTTTTCTTTAAAAACAAACAATGCCAAAATTGCTGTAATAAGTGGCACGAGCGTATACAGTGTTCCTGTGTTCAACACTGTCGTACTTTTCAGCGACTCAAACAGTGCCATAAAATAAAGGGAGTAAAAAAGACTTATTATCATCGCTCTTGGCATCGTTGATAGAATCTTAGCACGAAATGATGACCGGAAGATAACAAAGGGTGCAAGAATAATCAGTGAGAAAAAAAACCGATACAAAGTGAGTGAAAACGGGTTCACTACTTGTGCCAATTTTTCAGAAGCAATAAACGACCCAGCAACTAAGAAAGTGGCCAATAGTACATACATGTGTGCTTTAAAAGGGGAGATTTTGTTCAAAACAGACCTTAAGATATTACAAATTGAAATGTTTTTGTTCGCTTAACAAATATTTTTGTATTATACCAACATAAATAGAAGGTCAACTAAAAGTGACCAAGAATTATTTGTAATAATCAAAGGATAGGTCTATGGCAAAAAGGAAACGTTCACTTTTTGAGTGTCAACATTGTGGAGAACAGTCAAGTAAATGGTTAGGTAAATGTCCAAATTGTGGCTCATGGGAGAGTTTTATTGAACTCAATGAAGAGCAACAAGAAGTTTTAAAACAAATTTCACAAGTCAGTTACAGTGAATCCAAAGCCAAACCCATCACAGAAATTCAGCAAGATGATATTACTCGTTTTTCATCCAATGATGAAGAGTTTGATTTGGTTTTAGGTGGTGGAATTGTTCCAGGAAGTTTGACCTTAATTGGTGGAAGTCCAGGTGTAGGGAAATCTACCTTGCTTTTAAAAGTAGCAGGAAACATTGCTAAAACCAATAAAAAAGTGCTTTATGTCTCAGGGGAAGAGAGTTCGGGTCAGATTAAAATACGTGCCAATCGTTTAGAATCCAATCATGAAAATCTCTATTTACTTTCCGAAATCAAACTTGAAGAGATACAAGCCGAACTGCTACGTCAAGAGTATGAAGTGGTGATTATTGACTCCATTCAAACCATTTATTCAGGAAACCTAACATCCGCTCCCGGAAGCGTTTCACAAGTGAGAGAGATTACTTTTGAGCTTATGAGAAAAGCAAAAGAGAGCAATATTGCGATGTTTATTATTGGGCATATTACCAAAGATGGAAGTATTGCTGGTCCTAGAGTTCTTGAACACATGGTGGATACTGTTTTATATTTTGAAGGAGAAGCCAGTCGAGAAATACGAATGCTTCGAGGATTTAAAAACCGTTTTGGAAGTACCAGTGAAATAGGTATTTTTGAAATGCGCAATGAAGGGCTTATCAGTGCTAAAGATATCGCTTCAAAATTCTTTGACCGAAGTAAACCTCAAGCAGGTTCCGCTTTAACCGTCAGTGTTGAAGGTACGCGAGCACTTATTTTAGAAGTTCAAGCACTGGTAACTGAGTCAACCTACCCCAATCCAAAACGCAGTGCCACCGGTTTTGATTCAAACAGATTAAACATGCTCTTAGCACTGTTAGAGAAAAAACTTGATTTGCCTTTAAATCATTATGATGTATTTATCAATATCAGTGGTGGCATAAAAATAAAAGAGAGTTCAGCCGATTTAGCTGTTATTGCAGCCATTATCTCTTCATTTAGAAACAGGCCCATTTCAAAAGAGTCTGTTTTTGTTGGTGAAGTGAGTCTCACAGGTGAAATCAAAGATGTCTATTCTATGGATATTCGATTAAAAGAGGCTTCTACACAAGGTATCACAAAAGCGATTATTGCCAGTAAACCTAAAAACATTAAAAATATGAAGTGTTTTGAAGTAGATGAAGTGGTTAAAATGATTGAACTTTTTTAAGATAAAATATAAGTTTTATTAATATTTATATATATTTTTATTTTCTTAAATATATTTTTATATTTATAAGATATAATTATGTTTTATTATATTTCAAGGAAACAAACAATGAATCTTTTTGATAAAATTAAACGATTTTGCCGATCTTTTAGAGTTATTTTTGGAGTAATTTTCATTGCAATTGGTCTTATTACAGGAAATGCCTGGTTTTTTTTAGGGATTATTCCTTTAATTGCAGGTGTAACCAACTTTTGTCCACTTTGCATGATTACAAAGAAGTGCTCAATTTAACGAGCACTTCCCTACTCTCTTACACACTTTTTTATACTTTTTCAACAAATTTTCGATACTATTGCACCATTAAATCAATACAAATAGGTAAACCATGATTGAGTTAGAGAATCAAACACACTATGATGTTCCACTGGAACTGCTTGAACAAATCACAGCTGAAGTTACACAAAAAGATTTAGAACTCATCATTACAGACAATGCACATATTCAAGAACTTAATTTAGAACACCGAGGTTTAGACAAAGCTACGGATGTACTTTCATTTCCTTTAGAGTTTGATTTACCCAATATGCCTTTGGGTTCAATTGTGATTTCATACAACTATGTGCAAGACAAAGCACAAGAGTATGGTCACTCATTCGAAAATGAAATGGCACTTCTTTTTATACATGGTTTATTGCACTTGGTTGGATACGACCATGAGGTGGATGAGGGTCAACACCGAACAAAGGAAGAGGAGCTTATTAAAGCATTTAATTTACCTAAAAGTTTAATCGTAAGGAACAGTTTTTAATGGATTTTATTATTTTTATAGTCGCTATGACTGCACTGATTTATGGTGCAGATTTTATTATTAAAGAGAGTGAACGTATTGCACTTCACTACAACATCTCTCACTTTGTAATTGGTGCTACTTTGGTTGCAGTGGGAACAAGCTTACCTGAAATGGCAGTATCAATGTCAGCTTCACTCAAAGGAAGCGGAGATATTGCTGTAGCAAACGTGATTGGAAGTACCATTTTTAATATCTCATTGGTATTGGGATTGGTTTTTTTAATTGCTAAAAACATTACACCCAAACGAGATATTTTTGCAAAAGATTCCGCATGGGCATTGTTCCCTATTCTCGTTTTTATTTTAATGGCCATTGATGGAAAGCTCAACTTAGTTGATGGTGTTTTATTTCTTATTCTTATGGGCGCTTATCTTATCTTTCTCATTCAAAGCAATCAAGTTGAAGAAGTCGATGAAGATTTGGCCAATGAAAAATTCAACTGGTTAAAAACAATCCTCTTTTTATTGATTGGTTTTGTGCTTACTATTGGAGGAGCCGATTTTGCTGTGGAGAGTGCTTCAAACATTGCTCGAACGTTTGGTATCAGTGAGTGGGTGATTGGTCTGTTTTTAGTTGCCTTTGGTACAAGTCTGCCCGAATTAATGATATCTATTCAATCGGCCATTAAAAACAATGCTGATTTAGCCATTGGAAATATCATTGGATCAAACGTAGCAAACTTTACCATGGTATTGGGATTAAGTTCAATTGTTAACCCACTTAATGTAAATCTATCAGGAAACTTTTTTGATATCAGTGCGGCGTTTATAGTATCACTGATGTTGGTCTTTATAGCAGCAAATAAACTTTATAATAAAAGTGCAGGGATTGCGTTACTCGTAGTTCTTGGTTTGGTGATTCAAAACAGTCTGTAACAGACTATTTTGAACACTCTGAACAAATTCCACTGAAGACAAATGCAGAACTGTTGATTTGAAAATGAGATTTGCTTTGTGCTTCACTCATCAATGCCGTTGTATTTAAAACCACATCTTCAATCTTCTTACATTTTTCACAAACCACATGTGCATGTTGCTCTTTAGAGAGTTCGTACACTGATTTTTCATTTGGAATTTTCACTTCTTGAATAAATAGCTTTTCAATCATGGCATTCATATTTTTATAAATAGTAGCCAATGAAATTGTTGGAAATTTATTCACCATTTTATTGTAGAGTTGATCAATGTTTAAATGTCCATAATCATTTAATTCTTGAACAATTGCTACTCTTTGCGGTGTAACCTTTAAATTATATCTTTTTAATAAATCTACATAATTCATATTAAAAACCTTATTTTAAAACTGTATAATAAGTAATTTTTATTTTAATTTCGTTTAATTACTATACTTTATCTTAAAAGTATATATAATATAATTGAAAGTGTTCGTTAATAAAAGAAATTATTTGTGGATAATTATTTTCTTTTAAGAATTAGTCGCGTATAATTCTCAAAGGAAAAAAATTATCCAATATAACTTAAGGAGAAAGAATGAGACAGTATGAATCATACAAGTGTAATAAATGTGGTAACGTTGTAGAAGTTACAAGTGTAGGTGGGGGAAAACTGACCTGTTGTGATCAAGAGATGGAAATGATTACAAAAAATTTAACTTCTGTAAATCTTATGAAAGCATTCGCAGGCGAATCAATGGCTCGAAATAAATACGAATATTTTGCAAAAGTAGCACAAAAAGAGGGTTACAGAGATATTGCTGAGCATTTCCAACGTGCAGCAAACAATGAAAAAATGCACGCAAAACTTGAGCTAAAAGCCTACAACTTATTAAACAGTGGAAAAGAACTAGGAGATACTTTAGAGAACTTAGGTATTGCCATTGCAGGTGAAAGTTATGAGAATGTTACGATGTATCCTGATTTTGCAAAAATTGCTAAAGAGGAAGGTCACAATGATATTTCAAGAATGTTAGACCTTATTGGAAAAATTGAAATCGAACATGAAAATATGTACAAATCTCTTCTTGAAAGACTTGAAGCAGGAAAAGAACATGTCAGTGATGATGACGAAGAAGAGTGGATTTGTGAAGTCTGTGGACACGTTCACAGAGGTAAAAAAGCACTTAAAATGTGTCCTGTGTGTAAACACCCACAAGAGTATCAATCACGACTTAACTCTAAAAAATAAATCCAATTTACAACGAAACCTTTGGGTTTTGTTGTAACAATTACAACACCTTTTTATAATCAAAATTAAACTATAATTCCTCTATGAAAAAACTCATCCTTTTTATATTGACACTCTGTTATCTTCATGCGACCCCATTCAGTGTTGCCACATATAATGTAGAAAACCTTTTTGATTTGAATTATGACCAGACAGAGTACAAAGAGTATATCCCTAAAAAAGGGCAATGGGATACACAAATACAAGAAACCAAACTCAATAATCTTGCACAAGTCCTCAATGAAATGAATGCAGATATTGTTGCCTTACAAGAAATAGAGTCACAAGCAGCTTTGGATGCTTTGCTTCAAAAAGTACCACAATACCAATATCATCATTTTTTAAAAAACAGTAAAACAGCTGTAGGTACAGCATTTATCAGTAAATATAAGTTGCTTAACCCAAAAAGAGTCTATGTCACTTCAAAATCGAAAACCATACGACATATTCAAAAGGTCATTGTGCTCATTGAGAATAAAAAGTTTCACCTCTTTAACAATCACTGGAGTTCAAAAAGACAACCAGAAAGTGCACGTATAGAGTACGCTTTGGCATTAAAAAAATATATCGACGCCCTCGCGCACGACATTGATTATATTTTATTGGGAGATTTTAACTCCAATTACAACGAATACTTAAGTTTAAAACAGGATAAAAAGCTCAATGACTCTTTAGGCATTACAGGCATCAATCAAATTTTAAATACCACACTGGACAATGAATTTGTTCTTAAAAAAAACATCTTAAATCATACGCAAAAAGTGCATTATAACCTCTGGCTTGACCTGCCTTATAATGAACGGTTCAGCTACATCTACAAAGGACACAATCAAACACCTGACAACATTTTACTCAGTGCCTCTTTGTTTGATAATCAAAACATCTCTTATCTTGAAGAGAGTTTTCAAGTCTTTAAACCAGACTACTTGTATCAAAATAGAAATATCAAACGATGGAATAAAAACAGAGGTTACTCTGACCATCTTCCTATCATGGCCTCGTTTGATACCAAACCCTATGTACCCACCAAGGATACACTGCCTGATTACACGACAGGGTATCTTTACAAAACAAAACGTTTGGATAAACCCCTTACATTAAAAGAGGTCATGGTGATATACAAACATGATAACAGTGCCATTTTAAAACAAAAAAAGAGCCGAGCTATTTATGCGTTTAACAATGCTAAAGAGTTAAATTTAGGTGAGGTATATGATTTAGAAGTGGAACAAATACAGAACTATTTTGGTCTTAAAGAGATTAAAAATTTTACAATCGTAGCGCATAAAGTGAACACCATAAATCCCTCTTCTTTTTACAAAGAGGCGAACAGTATTGATTTATTTGATTTAGAACAACAAAATGAAATCATCACAAACTTAACAGGTGTATTTAAAAATGGCTATGTATATTTTGATGATAAAAAGATCAAACTCTACGCCAAAGATAAAACTCTTTTACCCAACAATGGGCAAAATATCACTATAATGTCAGGACATTTGGGATACTATAAATCTCATGTTCAAATTATAATTTATCAAAAAAGTGATTTCCGTGTTAATTAAATCAATCTTCACCAACAGCAGTGGTATCTTAACATCACGTATTTTAGGATTTATCCGAGATTTACTGATGGCTTCTATTTTAGGAGCAAATATCTTTTCAGACATCTTTTTTATTGCTTTTAAAGTACCCAATCTGTTTCGAAGAATTTTTGCAGAAGGGGCATTTACACAAGCCTTTATTCCAGCTTATGCCAAAACACGACAAAAAATCCGTTTTTCATCGATTGTCTTTTTACAATTTTTAGCATTTATCATTGTTTTATCACTCATTGTAACTCTTTTTTCACACGTCATTACAAAAGCCATTGCCATTGGGTTTTCGCAAGACACCGTTGATTTAGCTGCGCCACTGGTTGCCATAAACTTTTACTATTTGCCTTTGATATTTATTGTTACTTTTATGGCGGCACTGCTTCAGTATAAAAATCATTTTGCCACCACTGCATACTCAACAGCACTGTTAAATTTAACCCTTATTGCAGCACTCTTGCTTTCACAAAATATGGACAAATACACCATCACATACTATTTAAGTTATGGCGTCCTTGCAGGTGGAGTTTTACAAGTATTGGTGCATATCATGGCAATGAAACGCAAAAATTTGCTTAAAGTCTTCACCTTTAAAAAGCTTAGAAACAACACCACCAATAAGTTTTATAAAAACTTTTTAAGTGCGACGATGGGTTCATCAACTACCCATATTTCTGCTTTTTTAGATACCTGGTTGGCCTCTTTTTTAGTTGCTGGAAACATCTCATATTTGTATTATGGAAACCGTATTTTTCAACTGCCATTGGCTCTTTTTGCCATTGCCACTTCCATTGCACTGTTTCCAATGGTCGCAAAAGCGATTAAAAACAGAGATGAAAACAGAGCATTGGAGTTGATGAAAAAGTCATTCATGATTTTGTTAGGTCTTTTAAGTGTCGCGACTCTTGTTGGCATCGTTTTTGATGAACTTATTATTCGATTGCTTTTTGAAAGAGGAGCCTTTACATCAACAGATACTCAAAACACGGCACTGATTCTGACCATGTATCTCATTGGACTTATCCCTTTTGGGTTAGCAAAGATATTTTCACTGTGGTTATACGCAACGGATAAACAGTTTTTGGCTGCTAAAATTTCAATGAAAGCGCTTGCTTGGAACATTGTTTTTTCATTGGCTTTTATCATTCCATTTGAAGCTGCTGGGTTAGCATTTGCATCAACATTAAGTGGATTTATTCTTTTTTATCTCACTATCAAAGCGTTTGGTTTCCGACGTTTCTATACTCTTTTAAAGTCCTAAGCTATCCTTTTAAAGGATTTGGCTATAATATCCTCTTTTCATAATAAATGTAGATATTATAAGGAACTCGATGTTAGATTTTTTTAAACAGTATATCCCCTACTACGCCAACTATAAACTCAAATTTTTTTATGCCTTTATTGGTATGTTAATGGTAGCAGGTGGTTCAAGTGGAAGTGCGTATGTTATTAAACCACTCTTAGATGAAATTTTTATTGCCAAAGATCAGCAAATGCTTCAAATTTTGCCTTTTTTTGTGATTGTTTTGTATTTTGCTAAAGGGTTTGGTGGTTATATACAAGCGTATTATATCTCTTATGTGGGACAAGATATTATTCGTCAAGTAAGAGACAAACTTTTAAGCCATATTCTCACTTTGGATATTGATTTTTTCCAAAAAAGACATGGTGGAGAGCTGATTTCTCGTATTACCAATGATATTAATAAAATTCAAAATACCGTATCCAGTCACATTGCAGAGTTTTTACGAGAAGTTTTAACCATCATTGCTTTAGTGGGTGTCGTTATTTACCAAAGTCCAGAACTTGCATTTTATGGTTTGGTAGTCATGCCCATTGCTATTTATCCCCTTTCACGACTTGCTAAAAAAATGAAGAAACTCTCATTTAAATCACAAGAGTCTATTTCAGACATCACATCGCATTTAAGTGAAACGTTTAACAACATTGAAATCATCAAAGCCAACTCTACTGAAGAGTTAGAGAGCACGAAATTTGGTCAATACAACCAAAAGTTTTTTAACGTCAGTATCAAAAGTGTTAAGACCAATGAATTGGTTTCACCGCTTATGGAGACTCTGGGTGCAGTAGCAGTGGCAGCTGTTATTATCATTGGAGGGCACCAAGTCATTGATGGCACTCTTACTGTAGGTGCATTTTTCTCATTTATGGCAGCACTTTTTATGCTTTACACGCCTATTAAACGGCTTTCATCTTTATACAACAAAATGCAAAGTGCACTTGCAGCCAATGAACGTATCAATCAAATTTTAGCTTTAGAGTCAGAGATTCCATCAGGAAGTGAAGCTTTTCCTGAGAAGTTAGAGAAAATAGAGTTTAAAAATGTGCAACTTAAATATGATGAAAAAGTAGCCTTAGAGAGTATCTCCTTAGAAGCTAACTTGGGAGAGACCATTGCACTTGTAGGAGACAGTGGTGGAGGAAAAAGTTCATTAGTCAACCTTATTCCAAGATTCTATGAAGCCAATGAGGGAGAGATTCTCTTTAATGGGGTGAACATTAAAGAGCTTAATTCTGTTGCTTTAAGAGACAATATCTCTATTGTAACGCAACGAGTTTATATCTTTAATGACACCGTTGCAGCCAATATTGCCTATGGTCAAGAAATTGATGAACAAAGAGTCATCGAAGTGCTTAAACAAGCCCATGCGTATGAGTTTGTACAAGGTCTTTCACAAGGTATTCATACCATACTCGATGAGTTTGGAGTGAACTTAAGTGGAGGGCAAAGACAACGTATTGCCATTGCCAGAGCTTTATATAAAAACCCTAAAATTCTTATTTTAGATGAAGCAACATCGGCATTGGATAATGAGAGTGAATCCATTATCTCAGAAGTGATTGGAGAAATCAGCAAAGATAAAATCACGTTTATCATTGCACACCGTTTAAGTACAATTAAACATGCCAATAATATTGCCGTGTTTAAGCAAGGGAAAATTGTATGTATGGGAAGTGAAGCAGAATTGAAAACA
Organism: Candidatus Marinarcus aquaticus; assembly: GCF_004116335.1. Classification (NCBI taxonomy): domain Bacteria; kingdom Pseudomonadati; phylum Campylobacterota; class Epsilonproteobacteria; order Campylobacterales; family Arcobacteraceae; genus Candidatus Marinarcus; species Candidatus Marinarcus aquaticus. The sequence goes on along the minus strand of NZ_PDKN01000002.1, from coordinate 44,586 downwards.
TCATGCAAAGAGTATCAACGTCTTCACAACCTTGCAAATATCTAGCTTTGTTTTATAATTAAGATTATTTCAAAGCAATTTCGATAAAATATTAAAATTTTTAAAAAGGTGCACATTGTTTAAATACGAAGGATTAAAGAAAATACTGTTTATGTTTAACCCTGAAACGGCGCATGCCATTGCAGAGTGTGGATTAAGAACCTTGCCTTATTTAAAGAGCATTGACAACTACATGGTCAAAAGAAATTTTATTATCAGTGATGATTTACAACAAGAAATTTTAGGCATGACGTTTCAAAATCCTGTTGGTTTAGGGGCAGGTTTTGACAAAAATGCAACCATGATAAGAGGTATGAAAGCACTGGGGTTTGGTTTTACTGAAATTGGTACCATGACACCTCGTCCGCAAGAGGGAAACCCAAAACCAAGACTGTTTCGACATCCAAACCAAAAGAGTCTTCAAAATGCAATGGGATTCAACAATGAAGGTTCATTTGTTGTTGCTAAAAATTTAGCAAAGGTGTATCCGTACTCTATTCCTATTGGTGCTAATATTGGTAAAAACAAAACAACACCCCAAGAACATGCACTGGAAGATTATAAAATCTTAATCAATCGATTTAAAGATATCAGTGATTATTTGGTGATTAATATTTCAAGTCCAAACACACCAAACCTTCGTGATTTACAAAATGAAGCTTTTATTACTGAGCTTTTTACCATGGCAAAAAGTTTAACGCAAAAGCCTATTTTTCTTAAAATTGCTCCCGATATGGAAGCCGATGTAGCCATTGAGTTATGTAACACAGCTGTTAAAAGTGGTGCAGATGGTATTATTGCAACCAATACCACCATTGACTACTCGCTTGTTCCAAACCCAAAAGATATTGGTGGACTTTCAGGTGCAGTATTAAGAGAGAAATCGTATGAACTTTTTAAAGCCATTGCCAAAGAGTTGTACGGTAAAACGGTTTTAATCAGCGTGGGTGGAATCAGCGATGCGCAAGAAGCATACCGACGTTTAAAGGCAGGTGCTTCTTTAGTACAATGCTATACTGGTCTTATTTTTGAAGGGCCAGGAATGGTTCGAAACATCAATCTTGGATTGCTTCAATTGATGCACAAAGATGGCTTTAAAAACATTCAAGAAGTGATCGGTTCAGATTTAAAATAAAGGGTTTAAATGAATAAAACAATATTAACCATTCTTAAAAAATGGTCCGTTATTCATTTTTCACTATTCATTTTATTAACAGGAGAGTTAATGAGCAACAGCTTACCAAAATATTATACACAAACTCTGGAAAATGGGTTACAAATTGTTGCTATTCCAATGCAAAATGGAACCAATGTTATTACAACAGATATTTTTTATAAAGTTGGAAGTAGAAATGAAACAATGGGAAAATCAGGTATTGCACACATGCTTGAACACCTCAATTTCAAATCAACTAAAAATCTTGATGCAGGTGAATTTGATGAAATTGTAAAAGGATTTGGCGGAGTAAACAACGCCTCAACATCATTTGATTATACGCACTATTACATCAAATCAAGTACTCAAAACATCTCTAAATCTTTAGAACTGTTTGCAGAATTGATGGAAAACTTAACACTTAAAGATGAAGAGTTTCAGCCAGAACGTGATGTTGTTGCAGAAGAGAGACGTTGGAGAACAGACAATAACCCAATGGGATATTTACAGTTTCGACTCTTTAACAATACCTATTTATATCACCCATACCACTGGACACCAATTGGGTTTACCCATGATATTAAAAACTGGACGATTGAAGACATTAAAGAGTTTCATGCAACCTATTATCAACCAAAAAATGCCATTGTAATTGTCGCAGGAGACATAGATAAAGACAAAGTATTTGAAGAGACTAAAGAGTACTTCAAAAGCATTAAGAACACCAAAGAGATTCCTGAAAGTATACATACAGTAGAACCCGTACAAGATGGTGAAAAGAGAGTTACAATCTATAAAGACTCTCAAGTTCAAATGTTGGCCATGGCGTATCATGTACCCAACTTTGAACATAAAGATCAAGTTGCACTTTCAGCATTAAGTGAGCTGTTAAGTTCAGGGAAGAGCTCCATTTTACATAAAAAACTGGTCGATGAAAAACGACTGGTCAATGGAATTTATGCATACAATATGGAACTTAAAGACCCAGGCGTGTTTATGTTTATTGCGGTATGCAACCCAAATGTAAAAGCCAAAGAGGTTGAAAAAGAGATTCTTCAAATCATTGAAGAGATTAAAGAAGGCAAGATTAAGAAGTCTGAGTTGGAGAAGATTAAAATCAATACCAAAGCAGACTTCGTATTTTCATTGGAAAACTCTAGCAGTGTGGCCTCTTTATATGGTAGCTACTTTGTAAGAGAGAATATTAAACCTTTATTTGAACATGAGGCGAATATTGAAAAACTTAAAATTGCAGATATTGTGGAAGTTGCAAAAAAATATTTAACCAAGAAAAACTCTACAACTGTGATTTTGAAAAAAGATAAAGAGTAAACCGTTTGATACAGTATCAAACAAATAATAACAGATAATTTTAAAAGGAAAAGATAGGATGGATAATATTATTGGTGCAATGACCGCATTGATTACGCCATTTAAAGATGGGAAACTGGATACTGCGAGTTATGAAAGACTGATACAAAGACAAATTGAACAAGGTATGGATGCTGTTGTTCCTGTGGGGACAACAGGAGAGAGTGCCACTTTAAGCCATGCAGAGCATAAAGAGTGTATTGAAATTGCGGTTGCTACATGTAAAAATACACATGTTAAAGTTATTGCCGGTGCTGGGTCAAATGCAACCCATGAAGCGTGTGATATTGCAAAACATGCACAAGCCGTGGGAGCAGATGGACTTTTATCTGTGGCTCCATATTATAACAAACCAACTCAAGAGGGGTTATATCAACACTATAAAGCCATTGCAACTTCCGTTGAGATTCCTTTTATGCTATATAACGTACCAGGAAGAACCGGGGTTGATATTGAAGCCTCTACTGCCATTCGATTGTATGATGATGTAAAAAACATCTACGCCATTAAAGAGGCAACGGGTTCACTGGAGCGAGCCACACAACTTATTTCCGAACGACCGGACTTTTGTGTGATTTCAGGAGATGATGCCATTGATTTTCCTATGCTTGCAAATGGTGGGAAAGGGATTATCTCTGTTACAGCCAACTTACTTCCAAACTTAAAAAGTAAATTGGTACATGCAACATTAGAGGGTGACTTTGAAACAGCACGTAAAATTCACAACGAACTCTATGCGATTAACACGGCACTGTTTGTAGAGAGCAACCCCATCCCAATTAAGGCCGCCATGTACATTGCGGGTCTTTTAGATACTTTAGAGTATCGTCTGCCACTTACCATGCCAAGTGCAGATACAATGAAAAAATTAGAAGATGTAATTCAACAATATGAGGTAAAAAAATAATGCAAGGTAAAACATTAGTTATTTCAGGTGCTACAAAAGGAATTGGTCGAGCGACAGCGTATCGTTTCGCTAAAGAGGGAGTCAATGTAGCGTTTACGTATAACTCAAATGAAGAGGTGGCCAAAGAGATGGTCAAAGACTTAGAGTCAACATACGGAATTAAAGCACGATGTTATGCTTTTAATATTTTAGAACCAGAGAACTATAAAGAGCTCTTTGCAAAAATCGATGAAGATTTCGACCGAGTTGATTACTTTATCTCAAATGCAATGATTTATGGACGAGCTGTTGTAGGTGGATATGGGCGATTTATGAAACTCAAACCAAAAGGTTTGAACAACATCTACACAGCCACTGTCAACGCCTTTGTTTGTGGTGCACAACAAGCCGCTAAACGAATGGAAAAAATAGGTGGTGGTGCCATTGTTTCATTAAGTTCAACAGGAAATTTAGTCTACATCGAAAACTATGCAGGTCATGGTACCAATAAAGCTGCCGTTGAAGCAATGGTACGATATGCTGCAACTGAACTTGGAGAGATAGGTATTCGAGTCAATGCCGTTTCAGGTGGTCCAATTGAAACCGATGCATTACGAGCATTCACAAATTATGAAGAAGTGAAACAAAAAACTGCTGAGCTTTCTGCACTTAATAGAATGGGTCAACCAGAAGATTTAGCCAATGCGTGTTACTGGTTATGCACCAATGAAGCTTCATGGGTTACAGGTCATACGCTTATTGTTGATGGTGGAACAACGTTCAGATAATGAAGAAAGCTTTAAATACACCTAATTTACTGGCGCTTTTTAGAATTGCTTTGGCCCCTTTGATGCTGTGGTTTTTAGTTGATAGAAACAATGAACTCTTTGCTTCATGGCATCCAAGTTGGTTGGATTACTTTGCAGGTTTAATCTTTGTCATTGCTTCAGTGACAGACTTTTTTGATGGTTTTATTGCACGAAACTGGGATCAAAAAACAAAGCTGGGAGCTATTTTAGATCCACTGGCAGATAAGATGCTCATGCTTGCAGGTTTTTTAGGTCTTATGTTGATTGACCGTGCAAGTGTGTGGGCTGTCTTTTTAATTCTTACACGAGAGTTTTTCATCACAGGACTTCGGGTCATGGCAGTTGCCGAAGGTAAAAGTGTGGCTGCATCTATGGCAGGCAAAGTAAAAACCGTGGTGCAAATGATTGCCATTGGATTTTTAATCATGAATTGGCCTTATGCCACTGCTCTACTTTGGATTGCAGTTGCATTAACACTGTACTCTGGATATGAGTACAGTAAAGAATATTTTAAAGGATAATTATGGGTTTAATTAATTTTCTTATTGTTCTATCCATACTTGTATTTATCCATGAATTAGGACATTTTTTAGCCGCACGTTTTTTTGGTGTTACCGTGCACACATTCTCAATTGGATTTGGAAAACGTCTCATTTCAAAAGAGTTTAAAGGTACAACGTGGCAATTCTCACTTATCCCTTTGGGTGGATATGTGCGAATGAAAGGGCAAGATGACTCGAAACCCAACCTCAATGAAGCGGGAGATGATTCTTACAACAACAAAAAGCCTTGGCAACGTATTGTCATACTTTTTGCTGGCCCTTTTGCCAACTTTGCATTGGCTGCTGTATTATACTTTGCCATTGCACTCATGGGAAGTAATGCACTTGCTCCTACTATTGGAAAAGTCTTAGAAAACTCTCCTGCATCAAAAGCAGGGATTCAAATAAATGATGAAATTCTAAGAATCAATGGCAAAGAGGTAAAAACGTGGGATGATATTGGTAATTTTATTAAAAACTCACAAGGTATGATTCAACTTCATATCAAACGAGAGAACACCATGCGTGTGATTAATATTAATCCTCATATCTCAGATGCACAAAACATCTTTGGCGAAGAGATTAAAAAAAGAATGATCGGGATTTCTCCTGCACCTAAGGTTGTCACCATTCACCATAACCCTATTGAAGCGCTTGTATTTGCTTATGATAAAACCATTGAGTCTTCAAAAATGATTTTCTTAGGTGTTCAAAAACTCATCCAAGGCATTATTCCAAGCAGTGAAGTGGGTGGTGTAATTACCATTGGAAAAGTCATTTCAGATGCTTCACAAAGTGGAATCATTGCTCTATTTTCTATTATGGCACTGATTTCAGTGAACTTAGGGGTCTTAAACTTACTGCCTATTCCAGCACTGGATGGTGGGCACATTATGTTTAATCTTTATGAAATGATCACACGACGAAAACCAAGTGACAGAGTCTTTATGATTTTAACCATTACAGGTTGGGTCATTTTAGCGGGTCTTATGTTATTGGGAATTTTTAACGATATCAATCGTTTGATGCAAGGATAGAAAAAATGGATACTAAAACAGCCATTGAGAATTTAGATAGAGTCATTGCTGAAGTTGAAACTGCTCGTTTGAGTGTGAGTCATCACCATATTGTAAAAATCATCGGCATCAGTAAATACTCAACGGCCCAAGATATAGAAAAACTTTATGAAGCAGGACAACGAGCCTTTGGAGAAAACAAAGTACAAGATCTGAAACAAAAGAGTGAAACACTTGAAGAGTTTCCTTTAGAGTGGCACTTTGTGGGGCGTCTTCAAAAAAACAAAATCAATAACCTCATTGATTTAAACCCTACCTTGATGCAAAGCTTAGACTCTTTAGAGTTAGCCCAAGAACTGCAAAAAAAGCTTGAATCAAAAAGTAAAAACATGTCATGTCTGCTTCAAATCAATTCAGCGTATGAAGAGAGTAAAACAGGTATTTTACCTGAAGATGCTATCTCTACATATAAGACTATTTTAGATACCTGTCCAAATATCAAACTCAAAGGAGTTATGAGTATTGGTGCGCATGTTGAAGATGAAGAAGCCATCATAAAAAGCTTCAAAACAACACATGCTATCTTTAAGGAATTAGAACCATTAGGGGCAATTTACTGCTCTATGGGAATGAGTAACGACTATGAGTTGGCCATTAAATGCGGTTCAAATATGATACGTGTGGGTTCTGCACTTTTTAAATAAAGGGTTATTTGTGAAAAAGAGTCTTCTGTTCCTTTCTTTTCTACTCTTTTTCACAGGGTGTGCTCCAAAAGTCACCATTAGTTCACTTCAATCTTCTAAAGTCAACAACCCAAGCAGTCGTCAACTCTCTGTTTTAGAGTTTAAACAAGACAAGATTGGACAACGAGCCAGTATTATTGCTGAATTATCCAAATTAAAAATTGAAAACAAACCCTATTTCACCTTAGTTGAGCGTGAGCATTTAGAAGAAATTTTAAAAGAAAAACGACTCAACGACTCTGCATTGGTTGATATTAAAGATTTTAGTTCGATTAAAGGCCTGACACAAGTCAAAGCTTTTTTAACGGGAGAAGTGATTCATTCACGTATGCAAAGACGGCACTATAATAAAATTGTCAATAACTACAATCGATGTGCTCAATATAATAAAGACAAAGAGTGTATCCGTTATTCAAAAATTTTTATGCATTGTCAAACCAACACATACAGTGTCTTAACGCAAATCAAACTCACTGAAGTTGAGAGTGCTCACGTCATATTTTCTGAGCGTTATTTAGAAGAGGATACACAAAGTGCATGTGGCAGTGAACGAACTTTATTGGACAGCAAAAGTACAAGAAATGCTGTATTGGCACAACGAATTGCTAAAAAAGTACTTAAAGATATTGCGCCATCTTATCGAACATTCAGTGTTATTTTACTTGAAGAGATGGATCAAGAGATGACAACATCTCAAGAGAATCGATTTGAAAATGCTCTCAAAATGCTTCAAAACAACCATTACAGCGAAGCACAAGAACTTCTTATGCAACTTCATCGTGAAATTCCTAACAGCTATGTTGTACTCTATAATTTAGCGTTGAGTTATGAAGCACTGAATAACTTAGATGAGGCACTTAAATTTTATGTTCAAGCTGAAAAACTTGCCATAGAAAAAGAGCTACCTGAAGAGATTTCCGAAGCCATATTAAGAATAAAACATAATCAAAATGAAAGAAATAAAGTTAAAAACCTCATAAAATAACTTTTTATATTATCACAAATAACTTTTCCTCAAATTTTTGTCACACAAAAAATATAGTTATAACACGCTCCATGTAAACCTTTGAAATTAATAATATATAAGAAATAAAATGATAAAATTTATCAATTAGAATATTTAATAATATTTTTTTAACTACAACGTCCTGTTATTAAGGTGACAAAAAATGAGAAGCGTAAAAGAGATAGAAGATTGGTTAGACAGCTTTTCGATTAGTAATTACAGTGTTACAAGCAACTTCCAAGTCAACGTGTATGGAAGTGTCAATTTAAAAGGTAAATTAAAAAACAAACGTTTACCTGTAGAATTTGATTTGGTCGATGGATATTTTGATATCAGCGATAATGGATTAGTCTCTTTAGAAGGGTGCCCAAATCAAGTGACCAAAGATTTCAACTGTTCAAACAACAACTTAGATATTCTTTTTGGGGCTCCCCAAAAAGTGGGTGACTTCAACTGTTCATTTAATAAACTCAAAGATTTATCCTATGCGCCCAAAGAGGTTTTAGGTTATTTTGATTGCTCAAATAATGAGTTAGAATCCATTAAAGGAAGTCCAAGAACAGTAAAGGGATACTTCAAATGTTCAAACAATAAAATCATCTCTTTACGTGGTGGACCTAAATATGTTGAAGGTACCTTTGATTGCTCAGGTAACTATATAGAGACACTTTATGGTGGACCTATTACGGTGGCACAAGACTATATTTGCTACTGGAACCGACTCAAAGATCTTAACAGTGTTGCCGATGATATTGGTTGGAATATCTTAACAGATTATCGTTTGAACCACTTGCAAAGCAGCTTTGATGAAGAGAAAAAATATTGGAAATATGTGGGTAAAGATGTGGTTTCTCATGTCTATAAACCTGTAGTCGCTCTGAATAACCAAGAAGAAATTATAAAGTGGTTGGATAAAAACCAAGTCAAGAACTACACTATTTTAGAAGACAACTCAGTGAATGTAGAAGGCAACGTTCGACTCTCAGATCGTCTTGCCAATCTTTCAAAACTGCCATTAAACTTCAATGAAGTTGAGGGTGATTTTGACATCAGCGATAATGAATTGGTCAGTTTAGAAGGCTCTCCACGAAAAGTGGGTGGAAGTTTTCTTGCATTTAAAAATGAAATTTCTTCACTTCGTGGTGGCCCTAAAGAAGTAGGAAAAAGTTTTATTGTTTTAAGAAATAATATTGCTTCATTGGAGTTTTCTCCTGGCATTGTAAAAGAGGATTATATCTGCTCACACAATCCGCTTACAAGTCTCGAGGGCATGATTTCTGTACAAGGATCTGTTTTCACAAGTGTGGCTATCTCATCCATTAAAGGACAAGAGTTTGTCTATAATGGCATTAAAACCTATAAATATCCTGGCATGGCTGTGATGGATTATTTAGATAAAGAGTATATTGCATTAACCGAAGAAGAAGTCAACTTTGAAAAGACCAAAAAGAACCTTCAAAATGTTATTTCAAAAATGATTAGCAACAATGCTTTGAAAAAAGAGATGATCAATGATACGTTGCTTAAAAATCTCACAAAATATCAACTGCACTCTTTAAAAGAGAAAGTCATGGAGATCAAAAACCCACCTACTGTTGAGGAGAAACAAAAAGAACTCAGTGAGACTGAGATTCGTGAACTTGTTTTTACCGCAGAGATTTAAATATTTAACGCATAAGAGAATTTAAAAGGAAAAGGCAAGCTGTAAAAATTGAGGTAGGAGTTTACATAAAGTAAATGAGTTTCTCAATTTTTACAATAACGCATAGATTTTAAATCAATCTTATGCGTTAACGGCGTTTTTGAATTTTGTTAATTCCTCTTCAATTGACGGCACTCTCATAAAGTGCTCCCCAATTAAAAAGGCATCAGCACCTATAGAATTGAGACGTTTAATCGTATCCACATCACTTACTCCACTTTCTGCAACAATGATTTTGCCATTGGGAATCATAGGTATGAGTTCATCACACAGTTTCATATCCATTTCAAAGGTATCAAGGTTTCGATGGTTAATACCAATAATATTGGCTCCACATTTCATCGCTTTAGTTAAATCCTCTTTATCATGAATTTCAACCAATACTTCTAATCCTAAGTGCAGTGCATACTCATACAACTCTTTGAGCTCTTTAGTGCTTAAGGCTTTAGCAATGAGTAAAATAAAATCAGCTCCATAGACCAACGCTTCAACAATTTGATATTTATCCACAATAAAATCTTTTCTTAATAGTGGCGTTGGTACATAACGTCTGATTTGAGTTAAGTACTCCAAGTCTCCTTTAAAGTAGTGAGGTTCTGTCAAAACTGAAATCGCATTGGCACCACTGTTGCTGTAGCTTTGAGCAATTAATAGTGGGTCAAAATCCTCTTTAATGATGCCTTTACTTGGACTTGCTTTTTTCACCTCAGCAATGATTCGTACAGGTTCCTCTTTGCTTGATGTTAAATAAGGTTTTACATCTCTTGGAGGGAAAGGGTTTGAAGCCAAACTTCGTCCCAATAAATCTAAACTGATATCTTTTTTTCTTTTCTCTAAATCTTTTTTTGTTCTTTCAATAATTTCATCTAAAATCATTATTTACCGCACTCCTGTATTTTTTTCCAATGGTGTTTGATTTCATCATCCTGTAAACCAATCGTATCGACAATATGTTTCATGTGTTTTTTGGCCTCTTTGCACCGTTTTTGTTTGTACAAGCCCCATGCCAATGAGTCAATATAAGCCAAGTTATTAGGGGCTTTTTTCAACGCTTGCTCCACCAAAGACAACCCTTTTTTAACATTGATATTATAATCAATGAGTAAATAACCCAAATAGTTTTGATAAACATGGTTGTCTAAAATCACCAACACATCTTCAAACTTTTTAATCACACTTTTAAGCACTTTGCGTTTATCTTTAGCACTCTCAAACTCCAAAATAGCAATTTGGGCTAACAAATCAATATTTTTATTGAGTTTATAGACTTTTTTTACCAATGTCAGTGCTTCATCCATTCGGTTGGCTCGTTTGTATAAATCAATCAATTTCAAATCATCAATATGATTTTTCTCTAAAAAAGCAATCGCTTCATTGATATCTTTTTTCTCCAGATACGCAATCAAAAGTTTATAGACTTTTATCATACCATTGAAGTTCTCTTGGGCTTTAAAAGTGTTGTACGTCTTCTTTAAAATAGAGATCGCACCATCCATATTTTGCTCTTCTTGATAAATGGCTAGAAGTTTCGTACACACCTCAATACTGCATCCTTGAAGTCGGATATGGGTCTCCAAATAAGAGATGGCTTTCTCTTTTTCATTGATAAATGAATAAAGAATATTAACCAAACTTAAAAGTGTTGAAGGGTTATGATTGACGCTGTAAGCACTCTCTAAATACTCTGCTGCTTCATAAAATTCTTTTTTCATGTAATAAACATTTCCAATGAGTTCATAGTTTAAAATATTATTATGAGCTTTGAGCAGTTTTTTAGCCTCAATCAATGCCTTATCAAACTCTTCAAGATTAATCAGTGCCACAATATAGATGCGATACATATCTTCATACTCATTTTGTGTGATCTGCATATTTTCTTCACACAGCTCTTTGACCAACTCAAAATCTTTAAGTTGAATTGAAAAACGCAATGCTTTAAGTAAATACTCGCTTTTATTGGTTTCATCAAACAGCTTGATATAAATATCTCGGCTTTTTTCATAGTTGCTTTGTCGTGTGTACTCTAAAGCATACAAAATATACTCATCCTCTTTTTCAAAAAGCTTTTGATCCGCAGAAATCGCAGCTTGATTAAGCGAACAAGCACCAAACAGCAGTATACTACAAAGTGCAATTAAAGTGGTTTTACAGCTGGGCACTCTTCATATACCTCCTGTTCATTTTTTTTAAAATAGTCCCAAAAAGGGAACGTACGACATTGACTCGGTCTGGCTTCATAGACACTACATTGGCGTTTTTCTAAATCAAAAAAGATGCACGCATAATTATCTTGTGCAATCTTTTTTTCAACAATAGAGTATTTATACCCTACTTTCTTTAAATAATGTCTACCCAACTCTTCAATACTGATGTTAAGCAGCTTCGCCAAGTTCTGGAGTTCATCTTTATTGATCCAAATATAACCTGACTCTCCAATACAGCAGTTTCCTTGGCATTTTGCACACTCGTTTGCATCAAACGAATAAGGAAACTCTTTATGGGTTAAAAGACTCATATTTCTACTTTTATACTGTGTGTTTGTGTTTTTTCATAAATGTTTTGAACGTCTTGCGTGAAGTCTTCATTCTCAAAGACCATCAAAGGAGGAAAAACCTTTGTCAAAGATTTGGAGTTCTTTCTGGCATAAACCAATACCAAGGTAGCATCTCTGTCTCTCTTTGGATATATAAACTGCATCGATTCAATATTAAATTTATATTTGTTTAAAAGTAACATAATATCATTTATCTGCTTAACATCATAACAAAAGAAAAACTTACCTTTTGGCTTTAAAATATCGTAAGTTTTTTGAATGAATTTTTCCAAAGGCATGGAGTCATTATAACGTGCAATTTTAAGAATTTTATTTTCACTTTTTATCACACTTCCATGATAAAATGGTGGATTTGAGACACAAATATCAAATTGCTTTTGTTCAAAGCTCTGTGTTAAAAAATTCCCTTCATACATCTTATTTTTTAAGCCATTGGTTTGTGCATTTTTACTTGAAAGCCAAATAAACTCCTCTTGCACTTCGCTTTGATTGAGGTGAAATTTGGGAAAATCACGTTTGATTAAGAGCCCTAAAATCCCACTTCCACTCCCAATATCTAAAAGTTGACCTTGATTGTTTTTAAACGTATTAAGATTTTGAACAATAAAATGGTATAAAAAGTGTGTATCGCTGTTATAACAGTACCCGTTTTGGGGTTGATATAAAACCAAGCCATTCCTTTTGCATCTCTGATTTTTTGTAATTATACCCAATAAAAATAAAAAGTTTGGGGCGAGGAAAAGAGCTTTTATGATTCTAATCATATCTCAGTGAATTTAAAAGAGAAATAATGTAACAATTCAAATTATAAGTATTCATAAATCTCAATATAATATGGACAAATGCATCGTTTTTTTATGTCAACTTTTCTTGTATCAAAATGTAACAAGCATTGATATTGCTCTAAAATAATCCCTATTTTACGAAATATTATATGAATATAGGTTATTATCATAACATTAATATTTGAGTTTATTCTCATGTATTTATCTACTAAAATTAAGGGGAAAAAATGGCAATTATGGAAGCTCCTGCAAATACTCCAGTATGGGTAGATACAAACCGATGTAAAGCATGTGATGTATGCGTATCTGTTTGTCCTGCTGGTGTGCTTGCAATGAAACCAGAACCAACTTCGACTTTAGGTGCAATGATTTCTATTGTAGCAAGTGAATCATGTATTGGTTGTACGGATTGTGAGTTGTCGTGTCCAGACTTCGCAATCTATGTTGCAGACAAGAAAGAATTTAAATTCGCTAAATTAACCGACGAAGCAAAAGCTCGTGGTGAAGCGATTAAGAATAACAACTACAGAGTTTTAAGCGCTTAAGGGAGAATGAATGGCTAGAGAAATAATTTCAACTGGTAATGACTTGGCAGCAATTGCTGCAGTGGATGCTGGATGTGAGTTTTTTGGTGGATATCCAATTACTCCTTCAAGTGAAGTAATGCACACTATTTCAGATTTACTACCTGCTGCAGGTGGTGCATCGATTCAAATGGAAGATGAGATTGCAGGTATTTGTGCAGCAATCGGTGGTGCTATGTCTGGAAAGAGATCATTAACTGCGACTTCAGGTCCAGGGATTTCTTTAAAATCTGAAAACATTGGTCTTGCGTATATTGCAGAAGTTCCATTAGTAATTGTTAACGTCATGAGAGGTGGTCCATCGACTGGTCTTCCAACTCGTGTTGCTCAAGGAGATATTTTACAAGCAAAATCTCCAACACACGGAGATTATAAATCAATCACGTTATGTGCAGGTACACTCTCTGAATGTTATACTGAAACGGTAAGAGCATTTAACCTTGCAGACAGATTCATGCAACCTGTATTTGTACTTTTAGATGAAACCATTGGTCACATGAGTGGTAAAGCTGTACTGCCTACTTTAGAAGAGGTAAAAGCAGGTATCAAACCAAGAGCTACATTTGATGGTCCAGCAAAAGAGTATGAGCCATACAATGTTCCTAATGACCAACCAGCCGTATTGAACCCAATGTTTAAAGGGTACAGATACCACTATACTGGTCTTCACCATGACTTTAACGGTCACCCAACTGAAGATGAGCAAATGTGTGATGACTTAATGAAAAGATTGTTCAGAAAAGTTGAAAACTACACTGATGAAATTGAGTCAAATGAAGAGTATATGTTAGATGATGCAGAGATTATGATTATTGCATACGGTTCAATGGCTTTATCTGTTAAAGAAGCTGTTAACAGATTAAGAGCAGAAGGAATTAAAGTAGGTATGTTCAGACCAATTACTTTATGGCCAAGCCCTGCAAAAAGAATCAAAGAGTTATGCGACAAAATTCAAAAAGTATTGGTAACTGAGTTAAACTTAGGTCAATACTTAGAAGAGATTCAAAGAGCAAGTGGACGACAAGATTTCGATACGTTGTTTAAAGCAAACGGTCGACCAATTGCACCTCTTGAAATCGTTGAAAAAGTGAAAGGAATGTAAGATGGCATTTAATTATGATGAATATTTAAGAACTAATAAAATGCCAACACTATGGTGTTGGGGATGTGGAGATGGTGTTATTTTAAAAGCACTTATCCGAGCAATTGATAAACTTGGATGGAACATGGACGATGTGTGTGTTGTATCTGGTATTGGGTGTTCAGGACGATTCTCATCTTACATCAACTGTAATACCATTCACACTACTCACGGTAGAACAATTGCGTATGCTACGGGTGTTAAATTAGCGAACCCAGATAAACACGTAATTTGTGTATCAGGTGACGGTGATGGACTTGCAATTGGTGGTAACCATACCATTCATGGATGTAGAAGAAATATCGATATTAACCATATCGTTGTCAACAACTTCATTTACGGGTTAACAAACTCTCAAACTTCTCCAACTACGCCTCAAGGTATGTGGACAGTTACAATGAAACGAGGAAACATTGACCCTACATTTGATGCTTGTAAATTAGCTATTGGAGCAGGAGCATCATTTGTTGCAAGAGAGACGATGCTTGATCCTAAAAAACTTGAAAGAGTATTTGTTAAAGGTTTAGAGCACAACGGTTACTCTTTCTTTGATATTTTCTCAAACTGCCACGTTAACTTAGGTAGAAAAAACAAAATGAACTCAGCAATGGCAAACTTAGAGTGGATTGACTCTATTACAGTTGCAAAAACAAAGTTTGACAAAATGAGTGAAGAAGAACAAAAAGGGTTATTCCCAACTGGTATCTTAAAACAAGACACAGAAGCTGCTGAATATACTGATATGTACAAAAAAGTACAAGAAGCACATCAGAATAAAACAGCGGTTCAACTATAAGGAGACACAATGGCTAGAACATTAATGAGATTTACAGGTGTTGGTGGACAAGGTGTACTTCTTGCTGGATCTATTTTTGCTGCTGCTAAAATTAAAGCGGGTGGAAATGGTTTAAAAACTTCTACATATACCTCACAAGTAAGAGGTGGAGCAACCGTAGTTGATATTACTTTAGAAGATGGTGAAATATTATTTCCATATGCAAATGATGGTGAAATTGATTTCATGCTTTCAGTTGCACAAGTATCTTATGACCAGTTCAAAAAAGGTGTTAAACCAGGCGGAGTTATTGTAATTGAACCTAACTTAGTTACACCAACTGAAGAGGACAGACAAAAATGGAAGATTTATGAGATTCCAATCATCACCATTGCTAAAGAAGAAGTCGGAAACGTGATTACACAATCCGTTCTTGCTCTTTCTATTGCAAACTATATGACGGGTGAAACTGTTGATAATGAAATTTTAAGAACAACAATGCTTTCAAAAGTACCTGCAAAAGTACACGATATCAATAACAAAGCGTTTGACTTAGGATTAAAATACGCTGCAGAAGCAAAACAAATCTAATTATAAACAGCCAATTGGCTGTTTATAACCTATCATTTTCTGAATTTTTTCAACTTTGGATTCCAACCATCGCGGTCATACCCATCTTTATCATATCCATTTTTATCATAACCTCTTTGGTCATATCCTTTCGCATCAAATATCTGTTTTCCTCGTATTCTTAACTTTGGATTCCATCCATGTTTGTTATAACCATGTACATCTAAACCATTCATATCGTAGCCTAATTTATTGTACCCTTTTTTATTATATCCCCTGTAGTCATATCCTTCTTGGTCGTATCCATCTTTATCAAACTCTTTAACAACTTTTTTTGTAAATTCAAACTTGCCATTATTAAGATTATAATTCTTCTCATCTTCTAAAAAGAAATAATACTCTTCAACTCTAGTTGGTTTTGTTTTCTCTCCTTCTAATCTTTTTCCTACAAAATAAAACTTACCATCATCTTTTTGTAAAGAGGTTCCTCCATTATAAAAAGAGAAGTTGTATCGTTCATCTTTTAACTGTGAAGAGAAGTCCAACCTTTCTAACGTGAAAGATTGGTTGATTTCTTCATTTGTAAAGTTATCTTCAAATACTTTTTTATCTTTGCTTTGATTAAATGCCTTTAATTTGTCAAAACATAACTTCTCCACATGAACTAAAGTCTTATCGTAAATTCTATTTGCTGTTTTACGTGATTCTTCTATGAAATACTCTTTTTTGTTCTTATTTTTACAAACCAAAAAGTTCAATCCATTGACGCGTTCTATCTTACAATCACGATTAAACTTCTCATTTAATTGCTGTTCGTAGGTCTGTTTAAAATTTAATTTATGTTTCAACTCTTCACCGTTGACCACACTATAACCTATGGATGAACACGCTTTATCAGCTGTAACATACTCTTCAATCTTTGTTGAGATTGGAAACAGTGTCTCTTTTTTATTTTTATGATATTCTCTTTGTACATGAGCAAAGCCTGCTTTTCCTATGCATAAAGTTTTTAAGTTGGCATCATAGTTCAATTTAAGATTATCTTCATTCGTAAGGCACTGTTTTAAAAAGATTTTGGCATTTTTCTCTTGTTCTAACGCTTTTATTTGTTTAATTTCAGCTATTGTTTTCGTTTTTGTAGGCAATACTGCCGCTTTATCTAATGAGTTTAAGATTACTTCAAACAGATCATCCAGCTTTGTATTATTACTAAAAACTAACGTAAAATCACCTTTCCAAATCACTTTGGGAGACTCATTTCTAAAAACGTTATTGATTTTAGTAGAATCAATATCCCCTTTCCAATTTTTTGTAATATATTCTATGTCTTCAATTTGCACCGTAACTCCAATAACACTTGGCTTACAACCACTGTTTCTGTTATTCGTTTGGTATTTATTTAAAATTAATTTAGTGATATATCTTGGATTTTTTTCCAAGTTAACAATTTGAATATCACGTGCTCGATATTCATCATGTAGAATCGTACTTTTGGATAAATGTTGACGGGTATTCTCTATCGCCTTTTGACAAATACTGCCATTTGGAACATTAAAACTACCCGA
The DNA here is from genome assembly GCF_004116335.1 of Candidatus Marinarcus aquaticus. NCBI lineage: Bacteria > Pseudomonadati > Campylobacterota > Epsilonproteobacteria > Campylobacterales > Arcobacteraceae > Candidatus Marinarcus > Candidatus Marinarcus aquaticus. Next base: position 27,342 of record NZ_PDKN01000002.1, on the reverse strand, counting down.
TACAAACGCTATTGTACTCTCTTTTATGGATCCATAACTTTTATCCATCTGTATATTTTGAACACCTGTGGTTGCACAACCCGATAACAAAATAAGGATGCAAACACCCAATATTATATGTTTCATTTTTCACCTTTTATCTATTTAAAAAATGTTACATAAAAAAGACTAACAGACGTATAAAAAAATTTATGATTTTAAGATATTGTCAGATTTTGAAAATACAATGAGCTCTTCAACGGTTTTTACCTCTTTGGGCAAGTTTTTCAATGAGTTTTCAAATATATGTGTGGTACTGATTGCATCATTAAGTGCACGGTGTTGTTTGTGTGTATCAATATCGAGTAACTCTTTTAAAAAGTCCAATCCATAACGTTGTGCAAAAATGGTTCGTTTGGCCAAATCAATTGTACATAACTTTCTGTTTTGAAGTTTTCCTAAATCATATTTCTCAAATGAGTCAGAGATAAATTTATAATCAAACTTAATATCATGGGCTACAAAAACATCGTCTTCTAAAAAGAGTTTAAACTCTTCTAATACCTCTTTAAGAGGTGGGGCTCCCACAAGCATATCTGGTGTAATATTGGTGACGTCTTGAACATATGCAGGAATATCTTTGGCATAAACCAAAGAGTCATACTGTTCTATGACTTTACCATTTTTGATTTTTACTGCACCCAGTTCAATGATTTGTCCTTTGTGTGCATTGCTTCCATTGGTTTCAATGTCAACAATACAAAAGGTTTGTTCACTGATGAAACGTTTTGAGGTGAGCAAACTCACTTTATCATTTTCTACAACAATTGGTAAGCCGTTGGATATGAGCAATTCCAGTTCTAATTGTGGATTTTCAAAAAAGTTGGTCTCAATTTTTGAAAGCAATTCTAAAAACTCTTCAAGCGCATAGTCTCTTTTTCGAAGCTTATTAACCAAAAGCTCCAACGCGTTGACTTGAGGATGTCTCTTCTTTCTAGATTTCATGCGCTTTACTTACAAAGTCAATCATCTTTTGATCATCTTTTTTACGTTTTGAAGCCTCTACGCCACTGCTGACATCCACACCATAAAAGTTATATCCATGAAGCTCTTTAAGATTTCGCGCTTTAAGACCACCTGCAAGAATGATTTTAGAACAATCCACATCATCAAACCACTCTAAAGCCACACGTTTACCTTCTCCTCCAAAGGAAGGAACAAAGGCATCCACAAGCACATATTCATCTTGAATATTTAGAATATCCTCTTTACTTTGGGCTCGAATAACTCGAACATGTTTGATGTTGAGTTGTTTATAATTTAATTGATTATTATCATCAATGATTTGTGCCAGTTGCATTTTGGCTTCAGCTGAGATTTGGTTAATGATGGTTTCACTCTCATTGACAAACAGTCCCACTGTTTGTATGAAAGGAGGAATTGCTTCTACAATCTCTCGTGCTTGTTTTGAGGTGATATAACGAGGTGATTTTTCATAAAAAACAAACCCTAAAGCATCTGCGCCTGCTTTAATGGCATTGAGTGCATCTTCTAAATTGGTAATCCCACATATTTTAACTCTGCTCAATCATTAACCTTCTTTTAAAGTATAAAAATAATAACCTATTTCCAGTAAAAGAGCGATTAACAGCCCTTTGTATTACTGTTAAACTTGTAAACTTTTAATTGCTTGTGCATAATCAGGCGCACCATAGACATATGAACCAGCCACAACAATATCCACACCTGCTTCTTTTAAGATATGGATATTTTTATCATTGACTCCACCATCGACTTCAATCAGGCAGTTTGGATTTCTTTTTTCAATAAGTGCTTTGAGTTTTTTCGTCTTTTCAACAACATTTTCAATGAACTTTTGTCCACCAAAACCTGGGTTTACAGACATTAAAAGAACCATGTCTAAATCTTCAAGCAAATACTCAATACTTTCAGGGGTTGAGTGGGGGTTTAAAACAATAGCAGGTTTAATTCCCAAGCTTCTGATTTTTTGAATCACACGGTGTGGATGCTTTTCACTCTCAATATGAAAAGAGATATATTCGGGTTTAAGTGGGGCAAAAAGATCAATAAAAAAGCTGTTATTCTCCACCATCAAGTGTACGTCTAAAGGTTTTGTTGCCACTTTTGCAACCGGACTAACGACCACTGGTCCAATCGTCATATTCGGCACAAAATGTCCATCCATCACATCCACGTGAATCAAATCACATCCACCATCACATATTGCTTTTATCTCTTCATTTAATTTTCCAAAATCGGCTGAAAGTATTGAAGGTGCTACTAACATTAAGACCCTTTATAAACTGTTTTCGGGATTATATCATTTTATCTTTTCAAAATCAAAATCAAAGCATACACACACTAAAATATTAACATGAAAAAATCGATACTTTTACTCTTTTTAACCATATCCACTCTTTTGAGTCAAGATGAACAAATCAAAAAAGCGATGCAGCTTGAAGAAGCGGGGCAATATAAAGAGGCGATGTTGATTTATAAACAACTGGCTTTAAAAAATGAAGATACAAAAGAAGAGTTAGAGGCCACGCTTCAAAGTATGGATGAAGTGGAACAAGAGAAAGTCAATCTCAAAAATGGATTAAATCACATCAAAAAGGCTTTTAAAGAAGTGGAAGATAAAACCACCAACAGTGCTATTGAACAAGCTTTGTCTTCAGCTTTTAATATCTATCCGTATAAAGAGAACTACTTTTTACCCATCAGTTATGACACAAAATCACGTGAAGACAGAGACAGAAATGAAGCGAAATTTCAAATCAGTATTAAAAAACCCATCAGTTATAACCTTTTTGGTTTAAAAGAGACATTGAACTTTGGATACACACAAACCTCGTGGTGGCAAATCTATTCGGACTCATCCCCTTTTAGAGAGACCAATTATCAACCTGAAATCTATATGTTAGCACCCTATTTTAATCATGAAGAATCCACTTTAAAAGCATATAAAATAGGTTTTCTACATGAATCCAACGGTCAACATGGAAATGATTCGAGGTCATGGAACCGCCTCTATTTAGAAGGTTATTTTCAATTTGAAAACTTTTTTGCTGTTCCACGCGTTTGGTACCGAATTCCTGAGAAAAAAAGTGATGATGATAATCGTGATATTGAAGACTACTTAGGGTACGGTGATTTGAATTTAATTTATGCTTATGGAGAGCATACGTTTAAACTTTTACTGCGTAATAACTTAAAATTCAATGATGATAACAAAGGGTTTGCACAAGCCAGTTGGCTTTTCCCTTTTCCTGGAAGCAAAGATACTTTTGGTTATATTCAACTCTCAAGCGGTTATGGTGACAGCTTGATTGATTATGACCATGAGATTAACCGCATTGGGTTTGGTATTTCGCTCTCACGTTAAAGCGATTTGATGTTTTCAAAAAACCAATAAAATGAGAAAATTAGCCCCGGTGTTTTGGCTTTTTCTTCATCATAAACAAATGCTTTTGCTTCTTTAAAAGGCAGATACAAAAGTTCAATTTGTTCATCATGAACTCCCCCTCCTTCATGCATTTTCATGCTCTCATCAATGCAAGCAAAAAAGAGATGTTGTTTCGCACCACTCACACCCACATTGGTATAAAACGAAGTGATTTTTTGAATGTTCTCTAAAGCCACATTATAGCCGCACTCTTCATCAATCTCCTCTTTGACAATCTCTTCAAGTGATTTATCTTTATCAATAATACCTGCACACAATTCATAAGTAAAAGTTTTACTTTCATCATTTAAGTATACAGGTGGTCGAAACTGCTTGACCAAAACAAAAGCATCTTGTTGCGTATGATAAAGCAACACAGCAACACTATCAAAGCTTTGTACTGCTTCCCACGCTTTTTGCTTACCGTTTTGTTCATAGGTCAACTTCACAGGGTGCACAAATCGAGTCTGCGTTAAAGGGTGCTTTTTAAAATCTTTGATGATGTTATTCATTTTTAATACGCCTTGATTATAATTAAGTCTTCTTATCTTATAATTGAATTATATTATCAATAAGGATACCATGATGCAACTTAAATATGCAGGTCCCAAACCCATGATTTCAGAACACGGAATCAGTTTTAAAGATGGGAAAGAGGACAAATATGTCTATTTAATCATTGCCATTCAAATACTCACAGCCATTGACCATTGCGATTATACAAGTGACTCTTTTTGTTACAGTAATAACACTCAAAGACTCAATGAAAAGGAGATGTTAAAAGTGATTTTGCACTACCATCCTGACATTGAAAAAACCATGACAAAAGAGATCAATGACTATTTGGTTCATTTAGATGAAGAGATTGAAGAAGTGAAACAACACCGTCTTTTAAGCTCAATAGAAAAAGAGGCTTTTGTAGGAAATTTACAAGTAATGAAAGAGTATAAACTGCAACGTGCTAAAAATAAAATTTTTTATATGCATATTATTGATACAATTGTTGAAGTAATTAAAGCTAAAAAAATCAAAAAGATACAAACACCATTTTATGAGAGGTTTTGGCACACTTTGCAGACCATTCAAGGGCATCTGTCCTCTACACGAAATACGCTGAATCCTGAACTGAAAATTTTAGAAGAGGCAAACGGCTTAGAAGCCGTTTTAAAAATTCACAATAATTTTTGATCTATCGAAAATTATCAAAAACCAAAGGCGCTTTGAGTTCTAAACTTCGCAAGTGTTTCATCACTTCTTGTAAATCATCAATATTTTTACCCGTCACTCGTATCTCATCGCCTTGATTAACAGCAGTGACTTTGAGTTTAAGTTTTTTAATCTCATTTTGAATCGTTTTGGCTTCATCTTTTTCAATACTGTCTATAATTTTATAACTGTATTTTTTATTTCCGCCACTGGCATCCTCTTTTTTTACCTCTTCAAGTGAATTAATAGAGATCCCTCTTTTATTCATTTTAGAAATCAAAACATCATAGATTGCTTCTACTTTATTGTCCGTTGCACTTAATAATACCACTGACTTTGCTGCTTCATTGAGGTTAATCTCTTTAGTAACCCCTTTAAAGTCATATCGATTGTCCACCTCTTTTTGTGCTTGAACAACCGCATTTTTCATCTCTTGCATGTCCAATTTTGCTGAAATATCAAAATGATGTTCTTTTGCTTTTGCCATACGTCTGTCCTTAAATCTTTTTTTATATCTTACCAAAAAAAATTTATAAAGAAATTTGATACAATACAGTATGAATTAAAAGGAGCCCCAATGTATCAAGAAAGCTCAAATGCTGTGATTAAACATCTGGTCAATATTCTTCGCGACACCAATACCAAACCGCATGAATTTAGAAGTTATATCGAACAAATTGCAAAACTGTTGGTCTGTGAAGCGTTTAACACCCATGAAACTTTTTCAAAAACCATCACAACATGGCAAGGACCTCTCAATACTACCTTTATTGATGAAAAAAAATTGGTTTTTATTCCTATTTTAAGAGCAGGCGAACCGATGCTCAATGGAGTGTTCGAGATATTTAAACATGCCCAAAGTGGTTTTTTAGCCATGAAACGTGATGAAACAACTGCAAAAAGTCATCTTTTTTATGAGAAATTGCCTGACTTAAAAGGCAAAATAGTGGTACTTCTTGACCCCATGGTTGCTACAGGAGGAAGTTTAAGTGATGGCATTGATGTGGTCAAACAGCATGAACCCAAAGAGATTATTACGCTTAATATTATTGGCTCATCACATGGAGTGCAAAGAGTCAATGACCTACACAGTGATATTCACATGTACATTGCACAAATTGATGAAAAGCTCAATGAAAACAACTATATCTGTCCAGGATTGGGAGATGCAGGTGATCGAGCATTTAACACACTCTAAGAGTGTGTTAATCTCGTATTATTCCAATAAGTAAAATAATCCAAGCTATAATCATCGTAACACCACCAATGGGCGTAATCATTCCTAACATAGGCACATTAAAAAGCACTAAGAAATAGAGTGAAAAGGAGAAAATCACCACACCAACAAGCATGAGAATACCTGCAATGTTAATATAATTCTCTTCAGGTTTGAAATGGGCACAAAAAGCAACCACAAACATACCTAACGCATGATAAAACTGATACTCCACACCCGTATGAAACACTTTAAGCATTTCAGGAGAGACTAAACTTCTTAATCCATGAGCTCCAAAAGCTCCAAAACCAATCGCTAAAGGCATCAAAAGTGAGCCCAAGATTAAAAACTTTTTTGTATTTGCATTCATTATTCACTTCCAATTTTTTTTACAGTATAGCACAACTTTTGTAACATTTCATTTTAAGAACTCATGCGGTTGCATATCAAATAATTTTGCAATTTTATATATGTGTTCAAGATTAAAATGCTTGTTGTATTTTAAGTTTTCACAATTAGAATAAAATGCAACTGACTTGATACCAAGCTCTAATGCAACATCTAATTGACTCATATTTTTTTGCAATCTCACTCTTTTTATGTTACGAGAAATACGACGATAAAACCTGGTTATTTCCTCCTCATCTATATTTGAAAAATCAACTTCCATTTTTTATCCTATAGGATATAGTGACAATATAACTATATCGTTATAATTGCATTTAATCTTTACTCTATAGGATAAATATAATTGAATTCTATAATTCATAGTAATTTTTAATAAATAACACCGTATCAAAAAAACAATTATAAGTTGTTTTTATATTTTTATTGACTTATTCTGCTCTGAACTTCCAATAATTAAGAGCACGTTTGCACAAAGTCACATTTCGTTTTGTTTGGCACATTATACTTGATTTACATAAAGAATACATAATTTAGGGGAGATTACTTTTTATGAACACCACTTCAAATAATGCGGTTCCCTACCACTTACAACATATTATCAATACGAATACTTTGTTTGATAGTGTGATCAACAACGAACCAGAAAAAAAGATATTCTGTCTGAACAGTTGCATTGAACAATCAGTTGAAACACTACAACAACTCTTTAAACTTTATAATATTTCTGTTTTAAATCACTGTGAAAAAATTGAATGTAATTCCTACGAAGAACATTTTCGTTTGATTATTTTAAATATTCTTAACTCTATTTTATTCACAATATCAAGCAAACCCACCAACAAAAAGAAAGTCATATTTATAGAATCCTTTACCAAAAATCAACTCAATGAGTTGGAGCTTCATTTTAATGTAAGCTCCTCTTCTAAATCCTTTACATCACCTGCATATTTAGAGAGTATTTATGGTCATTATATTCATCAAAAAATCATCAATCAAACCATCAATGCAAGATTGAATATTGTCCATTCAGAGTTTATGCATAACAACCAAAAGTACTCTGGACAAACCTATATTTTACAATCTAAAACGATGCACTAGTGGGACATGATGCCTGATACTCAATTTGATAAAAAATCCCAAAAACTTCTTCAAGTTGCCGAAGTCATGCAAAACATCATGCATCAATGGAAACAACCGCTCTACGCGATTTATACACTTTCAAGTGGCACACTTTTAAAAAGAGAGTTGGGACTTTGTAAAGAGGAGCATTATAAAGAGACGTTAGAGTCCATCAACCAAAACATTGAGCATCTTTTAACAACCATGAACTATTTTAACGATTTTATTCATCAAAAAAATTATGTTCAACCTTTCAGTTTAAAACAATCCATTTTAAGCTCCATCAATATCATTCAACCCCTTCTGAATAACAATCAAATAGAGGTTTTTTCCGAATTGGATGAAGCCACGTTATTTGGCATTGAAGTGGAGTTTATGCAAGTTATTTTAAACATTTTAAACAACTCCATTTATGCACTGTATGAATACAACTTACATAAAAGAAATCTGATTTTTATCCGGGCGTGCGTCAAAGACAAATTGATTGTTTTAAGTATTAAAGACAGTGCGGGAGGTATCCCTTTTGAAGACACCAACATCATCTTCACCAAACACTTTACATCCAAATCCCCAACAAAAGGGAGTGGAATAGGACTCTGTATGGTTAAAAAAATCATTGAAGAACATATGCATGGCAGCATAAAAGTTCAAAACTCTAAATTTACATATGAAGGCGAACACTATTGTGGAGCAGAGTTTACAATCACATTTATAAAATAATCTTAATAAAGGAATCACTTATGTTTACTCATTTAAACACCAAAAAAAAGCTGTTTTTATTTCCGCTTTTTTTTATTGTCATTGTATTTTTTACAACATTCATTTACCAACACTACAGTTCCATTGCAAATATCAGGAACACTGCTGCAAGCAAAAGTGAACTGCTTGTTCAAAATCTTCTTAACGCAAGAATTGCCGTGTATCAGTTTTTACGTAATCCTTCACAACAAACTGCACTTAATGTTGAAAATCAGTTTGAATTTTTAAAAAAAGAGGTAACCGTATTTCAATCAGGTCTGTCTGCGAAAAAAAATGTTGAATTATGTGATGGAATCATAAACGATATCCAAAGTTATCTTAACTATTTTTATACGTTTTCAGAAATGAAAATAGAACAAACACAACAAGCAAATCAAACTAAAGACTCTTTAGAAATGGAACAAACCGTACAAAAAATGGTCAATATTGGATTGAAAATTGCCAAAGATTTAGAACATATTAATCAAAGTGCTATTACATTAAAAGAGGATGCTGTTACTCAACTCAATACCATTTTAATAGCTCTTGTAATTATTGCTATTATCATCTTTATACTGGTATCGTTGGTTATTTCCAATACGGTTTTAAAATCGATTGAAGAGTTTAAATCGGGCTTATTGAGTTTTTTCAATTACTTAAATCGAGAACAAGATAACATCTCCTTTTTAAATGATACATCCAAAGATGAATTTGGAGAGATGGCCAAAGTGGTAAATGTCAATATTCAAAAAACACAAAAAGGCATCGAAGAGGATCGAGAACTCATTGATCAAACCATCACAGTGTTAAATGAGTTTGAAAGTGGAGATTTATGTCAAAGATTAGAAGGCAATGTCTCTAATCCTGCTTTACAAGAACTCAAAAATGTACTCAACAAAATGGCCGATAATTTAGAGAACAACATTGATGCCATCCTCTCTATTTTAGAAGAGTACAGTCAATACACCTACTTAAATCGGATTAAAACCGAAGGACTTAAAGAGCATTTACTTAAACTTGCAACGGGAGTGAACAGTTTAGGTGATTCCATTACTGGTATGTTGGTTGAAAGTAAAACCAATGGACTTATTTTAGATAACAGTTCAAACATACTGCTTAAAAATGTCGATATGCTTAATGCCAGTTCCAACGAAGCAGCTTCTTCACTTGAAGAGACAGCCGCTGCTCTTGAAGAAATCACAAGTAATATCCGACACAACACCGATAACATTGCACAAATGGCAACCTACTCTAATAATGTAACACAATCGGCACAAGAGGGGGCAAAACTAGCCAATGCAACCAATAAATCAATGGATGAAATTAACGATCAAGTCAACTCAATCAATGAAGCCATTACGGTCATTGATCAAATTGCTTTCCAAACCAATATCCTTTCACTCAATGCTGCTGTTGAAGCTGCCACTGCAGGTGAAGCAGGAAAAGGGTTTGCAGTCGTTGCGCAAGAAGTAAGAAATCTTGCAAGCAGAAGTGCAGAAGCAGCCAAAAAGATAAAATTTTTAGTGGAAAATGCAACAACTAAAGCCAATGAAGGTAAATCCATTGCCAGTGATATGATTGAAGGGTATGAAAAACTCAACCAAAACATTTCACAAACCATTGAAACCATCTCCAATATTGAAAATGCTTCAAAAGAGCAACTTGTTGGTATTGAACAAATCAATGATGCCGTTAATCAACTTGACCAACAAACTCAACAAAATGCAATGGTCGCATCACAAACTCATGATGTGGCAATCAAAACAGACAGTATTGCTAAAATGATTGTGGATGATGCCAATAAAAAAGAGTTTAAAGGTAAAGACTCCATTCATATTGAAGAAGAAGTTGCTCAAGAGCAGATTAAAAAACCCAAAGTAAAACCCACAGAAACCGTTCAAAAAGAGCAAGAGTGGGAAGATTTCTAAAGGTATTGTAGTAAACTCACTTCTGAATGAAACATTGTGACTAGATGGTATGATTTAATTATTATTTATTCTATTGTGCTACAATGTAACAACTTCTTTCGGAGGTGATTTATGACAACACATACAACAAGAACACTTTTATCTCAAAGTTCAATTGCCTCAATTTACAAAATCCACACTAAAAATGAAACACACATCTTAAAAGAATCAAGTGATGCAAAAATTGTTGAAATTGAAGCCTTTATGCTCAACTATTTAAAAAAACATGGATTAAATGTACCTGATATTATCTCTATGAAAGATAATCTCTTAACAACGCAGTATATTCCTGCTCAAAGCACATTGACAACTCAACACGAAGAGATCATAGCTCTGCAACTTTCAAAGTTACACCAACACACCCAGGAAACCTATGGGTTTGAGATGAATACAACGATTGGTGGTTATTTGCAATCCAATCTTACTAAAAAATCATGGATTGATTTTTTTATCGAACAACGTATTTTGAGTTTCGCGATTTTAGCATTTGAAGAGGGAGCCATAGAGCTTGATTTATTAAGACGCATTGAATCTTTTACAGATAAAATTCCCAACTATTTATATGAACCTAAACAACCCTCTTTATTACATGGAGATGTCTGGAACGGTAATATCATTCCCACAAAAGAGAGTGTTTATTTCATTGATCCTGCCATTTATTATGGACACAATGAAGTTGAACTGGCATTTATTAAAATGTTTAACACATTAGGCGATGTTTTTTATAATACCTATGATGAGCTCAATCCCATAGAAAAAGGGTTCTTTGAAGAGAGAGTGGATATTTACAACCTCTACTCCTATTTGGTTCATGTTCGAGCTTTTGGGGTGAGTTATATGAATGGTATTGAACGTATTTTAAAGAAGTTTGGTTTTTAAATTAAACTCCTTTAAGTAACACTTTCATCCAGTTTGTTTTATTATCTTTATCAACTTTTGATGACGTTTTTCCCTCTTTAATCTCTACAGCAGTTTCAACCGCTTCTTCTGCTTGGCCTGCTGTTTCTTGTTGAGAGGTAAGCTCTTTTAATTCCTCTTGAACCGCTTCTTGTTTGTCTGTTTTTTTATCGGCATAGACATTATAAATATATTGTTGATGTGGTTCTATTTCAATACTCTCATCAATCTCAAAATTGAGTGCACGATTGATTAAATCTTCTTTATAAAACGTTACAAACTGCTGATATGTATGAAAGTCAACAAACTTGTGATGGCGCCCTGGAAATTTGAGTTTAAGATGTTCAGTGAGTGTGTCGTACTGTTTTCTGGTATCGTGTATCCCTTTGACAACTGCAGTGATAGCATCAATGTCTCGCAAAAGAATGTTCATTGAGATGAATTGTCGATACTCTTGTGGAAACAACTTTGTAATGATACGTACATAATTTCTTTTTTGAAGGTTATCGCAACCCAAAGCATTCAGTTCTTTAATTTGTTCTTGTACGGGCACAAGATTATCAAACCACTCTAAAATTTGGTTTTTGTTCTCTTTGATGATGGTTTCAAAATGGCCACGACCAAAATAGTTGCTTTTACTGTTTTTAATCTTGTCACTGATGATACTCATTTTTCTCATGACTTGCCTTTAAAGAATAATTTTATTTATTATACTTGAAGAAGCTTAAATTCTTTATTGTTTCTTAGCAAGTTCTATATTTTTTCCATTGAGTTTGTTATTTTTATATTCTCATGTTATAATCCGTTTACTTTTTATACTATTTACCATAAGGACACATCATCAAAGCATTTGAAACACTCAATTTAATGCCGCAAATCATCAAAGCTCTTCAAGAAGAAGGGTATGAAAAACCAACGGCCATACAAAAAAAAGCCATACCCATTGCTCTAAATGGGAAAGATGTATTGGGCACCGCACAAAGTGGTACGGGGAAAACCGCTGCATTTTTACTGCCCATACTTCAAAATATCAGCCAACAAAAAAAAGAGAAAGAGACCATTTTACGAGCACTTATTTTAGTTCCCACAAGAGAACTGGCCGCACAAGTTGCTAAAAACATCTCTCACTATTCACGACACTTAGACATTACCCATGCAATAGCTGTAGGGGGATTAAGCGCTAAAGAACAAGCGAAGAAAATTGAAAAGGGTATTGATATTTTAGTGGCAACGTCAGGTCGACTCATGGAACATATTCAAAATAAAAGTGTTGATTTAAGCAGTGTCAATCAAATTGTTCTAGATGAAGTGGATACCATGTTAGATATGGGATTTTTAGAAGATATTGAAGCTATTTTCCCACTTGCAAGTCCCAAACGACAAATCATGATGTACAGTGCTACTTTAACTCAAAATGTAAAAAAACTGGCCAAAGAGTTTCTCTTTGATCCTATGGTGATTGAAGTTGCTGCTCAACGTTCAACCGTTAAAATCATTGAGCAACAAATCATTAAAGTGGATTTTGAAAAAAAAAGAGAACTGCTCTCTTTTTTAATTGGTTCACGAAACTTCCAACAAGTTTTGGTCTTTGCCAACACCAAAGCCTGCGTCGATGAAATTGTTGATACACTCAACTTGGATGGACTTCCTGCACTTGCAATTCATGGAGATATCAAACAACCAGCACGAGCTCGAGCACTTCGTAAGTTTAAAGCGGGTGAGATTCGAGTATTAGTCGCAACCGATATTGCTGCACGTGGAATTGATATTGAAGAGTTGCCTTATGTCATCAATTATGAACTGCCTGAAGGAATACAAGACTACACGCACCGAATTGGACGGACAGGACGAGCAGGAAAAGAAGGTGTTGCCATTACGTTACTTTGCACCAAAGAGTATAAACAAATGGCTGAAATTGAAAAAGAACTCATCATCAATATCCCAAGACAAAGCATTGATGGCTATGAACCCACAGAAAAAGCGCCACGTATGAAGAAACCAAAAACAAAGAAACTCAGCGTCAAAAAAGGGTTAAAAGAGAGAAAACCCAAAACTAAAAAAACCACAAAACGTGATGATAACAGAACTTTTAGGAAATGATGATGGAAACAATACTGAATGAATACGACATGGTAGTAGGCGCACGTTTTGGAAATGGCACCATTCAAGACTATGTGGATGAGGATAATACTTATGGTCTTATTCGCATTGAGGACTCGACTTGTAAATGGTTCTTATACCACAAAGAGGAATCAGATGATTTAAGCCAAAAACTCTATAAAAAAGTAACACTACAGAACAATCATTTCATTCGAAACGACTTTGGAGAAGAGATTGTTCTTTTTGATAAAGAGGGAAGTCTCTCTTTTGAAATATTTATAAAAAAAATAGATGAGTATTTAGATGACCAACTCGGAGAGTTATTTTAAAGATTTGTAAAAGTCAATATGGCTTTTGCAATGATTGCAACCTCTTTAGCTTCATACACTAAATGTGAAAACTCAGGATTAATCGAGACAAAACACTTTTTATCTTCAACCATACTGGCTTTTTTTATCCACATTTTATTCTCATAATCAACTAAAAATATGCCCTCTTCTTCAAAAACTTTTTGCGATAAATCGGCTATAACCAATGCTTTGTCTTTTATCAAAGGTTGCATTGAACGCCCCTCAACTTGAATGACAAACAAAGAAGCAAGTGCATAAGGTGAGGTTAAAAGTTCTTCTGAAAAACTCAACTCTTTTTTAATAACCTTATCATCCATCATTTGATGATACTCTAAAGTAATAGTACTCATACAACCCCTTGCATCTTTTTTAATATTTGAAAGGTTTTGGTCACATCATAAGTGGCACTGTGGTGTTTGCTTTTATCAAACTCAATACCATAATACAGACACACTTCATCCAGTGTGGGATTTTTTATTCTGCCTTGACGATTCAGTGCTTTGACCTTTGGTTTGTTCTCTTTCATGGTACAGATATGGTTTTCAAAGTAGATGATATTTCGTAGATGACGTAACTCAAAACTGATGTTGTGTGCCACAAGCGTACTTGCACCTGCACAAAACTCAATAAACTCCTCATCTTCATTGAAATAACGAGCATACTCTACACCATCTCGTATATCCGAAATCAACTCAGGGGATAACTTATGCACCTCATAGGAGTATGGATTGACAGGATAACGGGAAAAATAGTATCGATGAAACTTATCTAAAACTTTCCACTCACTCTTTTCATAACTTACTTTAACAGCCGCTACTTCAATGACATCACGCTCATTTTGAGTGTTGGTTTCAAAGTCCAGTATAATCACTTTTCACGCTCTTTTATCAGTGCCTTTAACTCTTGAACCTCTTTTAAAAGTTGGTCAATTTTTTCATGTTCTTCATGAATCTCTTGCTTCATATCTTCTTCTTGCAATTTTTGCATCTCGCCAATAATAACAGCCACAAACAAATTAAAGAAAACAAACGCAGCAATGATAACAAAACTGACAAAGTATGCCCACGCCCAAGGGTAGACCTCCATGGCTTCATACATCACATCGGTCCAATCTTCAAAGGTTAAAATTCTAAAAAGAGTCAACATCGCTGTTAAGAAGTTACTCCATAACCCTGAAGGTAAATCTTGGAATACAAAACTCCCAATAATTGCATAGATATAGAAGATGATAAACATGAGTATCACAATATCAATAATCGAAGGTACTGCTTTTATAAGCATATCAATGATACGTTTCAACTCTGGTCGAGCAGTAAAAAGTCGTAAGATTCTAAAGACCCTCATAAGCCGTGCAATGGCTGCAAAAGAGCTGTTTTCTAAAGGCACTAATGTAATGGCCACAATGATAAAGTCAAAATTATTCCACCCATTTTTAAAAAAATCTCGTAAACGCTCTTCTGCAATCATCTTAATGGCAATTTCTATGACAAAATAAATAGTAATCACCCAGTCAAAGATATAAAGAATATTGCCATATGGCTGAGCGGCTTCATCAAGCGTTTTAAACCCCAATACTGAAGCGTATAAAATAATAATAGCTGTGGTAAGATTTGAAAACCAACTGGCATCTCGTATCTCTTTTATTGTCAGCATCATTTTGCTGTTTTTCATTCTGTTCATCCTATATAATCATTTAAATTTTTGAAATTTTATACTAAGAAAGTTAATGTTTGGCTTACTGGTATGTGCATAAACCAACTCTTTATGAAGAGCCTACATTCAATGATAGGTGTACACATGCCTACACTAAATCAGCTGGTTTACTGAAATAGTATCCTTGCGCATAATCCACGCCTAACATTTGAATTTCAGAGAAAATCTCTTCATTACTGACATACTCTGCAATGACCTTAATATTGGCCTCTTTTGAAAACTCCACAATGTTTTTAACCAATAAATAAGAGACTCTGTCCGTTAAAATATTTTTTATAATTTCTCCATCAATTTTGATGTAATCGGTTTTAATTTGTGTGAGGTAAATGAAGTTAGAATACCCACTTCCAAAATCATCAATAAAAATTTTATAACCCAAATTTTTAAGCATCAAAAGGTTCTCTTTAGCATCTGGACAATTTATTATATCTTCACTCTCCACAATCTCAATGCCCAATCGACTTCCTAATTGATCTTCACGGGCATACTCTATAAGCATTTTAAGAATGGATTCATTGATAATATCTTGAGGATTTAAATTGACATTAACACTGATATCAGGACGTTCTAAAAGCTTCTTACGACAAATTTTAAGTACGGTCTTAGTGATATTACGTAGAATAAACGTTCCTTTAATAACAGGCAATATTTGATACGGCATTAAAATATTTCCCTCTTTATCCCGCACTCTTAAGAGTGCCTCATAGTGAGAAATCTCTTGTGTTTTGGCATCCACAATGGCTTGATAATGACATATGACTCGTTGCTCTTCCATCGCATCTTTTATCTCATTAATAGAAAGTGTTAAACCATTTCCATTCCCTTGTTCATCGTAAACCTCAATGTTATTTCGACCTTTATTTTTTGCGTTATACAGAGCAATATCAGCCAGTTTAAAAGCATCTGAGAACGTACGTGATTTTTCTGGTACCAAGTTCACTCCAACAGAGATAGTCACTTCAATATACTCTTTTTTGGTCACATGAAAATGGTTCTCTTGAATATTCTTAAAAATTCTTTCTAAAACATTCAAAGCACTTAAATGATCGTCTCTTGTTGTTCGAATAAGAAGTAAAAACTCTTCCCCACCATAACGTATGACAATATCATCTTTCGTACGAATATTCAAAAGTATGGTATTAGCAACTTGTTTGAGTACTTTATCTCCTACTTCATGCCCATATGTATCATTGACTTTTTTAAAGTGGTCAATATCAATCGCAGCTAAAATATAATCATTCAAATTAACAAACTCTTGAAGTTCATGCAAGTAATTACGGTTATATACATTGGTGAGTTTATCAATATACGCTGTTTTTTTAACCGCCGTGTATTTGATGGTTTGAATAATCAATACCAGTAAAAAGATAGCAATAATAACAATGATACTCAAAATAGCATTTTTCATCCATTCAATGATTTGGTTGATATTCTCAATTTTTTTAATCGAAAAATCAATCACAAGAATCAACTCTACTTGGCCATTTTGTGAAATAGGAACCAAATAACTCATCGATAACTCTTGTAAAAATGTGTGTCGAATCATCAAAGGCTCTTTAATTTCATAAATTTCATTCCACTTAGGACTAAAGACATCCAGTTTTTGATTGACAAATGCTTTATCAGAAGGGTCTGACCCATCTGCTAAAAAACGAAATGTTCCTTTTTTATCTCGATAAATCACATACGCATATTTGATATTTTTAGTCAGTAACAATTCAAGGTTTTTTTCAATATGGTGTCGCAATGGCATATCTTTTTGAATTTGAGAGATGTAATCTTTTTCTGGATTAAGAAGGTTTTCAATGTTGTTTGCACTGTTTTGAGTGATTGAAATAACATCCAAAGTTGAAATTTCAAACATCTTATCTTCAATTTTGTCTTCAAGCTTAAAAGTACCAAAAAGCAATAAAATCAGAATGGTTGCAATTGAGAGCGTCAGAAGAATAAGATAGATAGGATTTTTAATAAAAAACCTCGTCTTCATCAAAAATCCTCAACGTATTTTTGATACGTATTGGGAAGTTGAATATTGTCTTTAGTCAGTCTGTTTTTAATAAACACAATATTGGGTCGGCTTTTATTCCAAAAAAATGCCCCATAAAACTTAGTGTCAGAAAGCAGTTTTTCATAATTATTGGTAAAAAAGAGTCGTTTTTTATTATAACACTTATGATCAATTTCCACACTTTTTTTCACATACACAAAATTGGCATTTTCACAATCTTTAGAAATTGTAAAATATCGTGAAAATGATTTCTCTTCGGCAACTGACATATTGGGAATAAACAACCGCACAGGTTTTTGACTTGATGATGTGGCAATGTTAAAAATAATTTTGGCTTCCAGTTCAAGCTCTTTATCATAATCATCCACTAAAAAGGTGTATTGTTTAGCCAACAATACTGAAGTAAGGCTCAGTAGAAGTAATAACTTTTTCATTAAAACACCCACTTCAGTGTCAAAATAGCGCTTCGAGCACGATCTTTAAACACATATTGTTCAGGATTATTCGTATCACTCATATCCGTATAAACCGTTTGTGTCGATTTATCTAAAAGATTTTCTACTTTTAATCCCAAACTGATATCATTACTAAAATAGTATGTTGCTCCCACATTCATATCAAAACTGCTTGGTACAGTAATCTCATCATAATCATAACTGTTTCGGTATACTACCGAACCAAAATACTCAAAGTTTCCTTTCTTAGCCATATATTTTAAAAAACCACCTCTGTCTGCATTGGTTGCAGAGCGATTCAATGTCGTGACAAAATAGTTAAACTGTAATTTATCGGTATTATTAAAAAGATACTCATAGTTAAAAATAAACCCTTCCGTACGAATCACATACGGCACATTGATAAATCCAACAGGAGTCAAATAAACAAAATCATTGATCCGAATGTTATTATATTGTAAACTTGTTTTTGAATTTTCAGTGGTGAAAACTCCTTCTAACGTATAAAATCGATACTTTTGAGTCTTGATTTCCTCTTCATTGGCACTGATAAAGTCAATATTATAAAAACTTGGTGGAATATAGGTTTTATTATAAAATCCTTTTAAACCAAAGTTTTGTGTAGGTGTATAGATAAATCCTGCACGATAAAGTGTCTCCGTACTATCATCCACAAAATCATTTCGTTTATATCGATCAAGCTTCAAGTTTCCAATTAACACCAAGTCATCAAAAGGTCGATACTCATCTTGTAATAAAAAGGAGTAAATGCTCTCCTCTTCAAAATCATTAAAGTGATCCACAGAGTAATTTGTGGTTATGTTTGTTGGAATAAACGTCTCAGTGTATTTTCTGTTTTTGACTTTATACTTGTTGTTTGTATAGTTAAAAGCTGTAAAGAGCGTATGGTCACCAAACTGTGTCGATTTTGAAAGATAAAGATTTTTCTTGGTTAATTCTAAATCTTCCATGTAAGAACTGATATTATAAACAGGTATATAAGGGTTTCGAATAGGCACAATGGATAAACCACCGTCATTTTTTTGGTAAAAAAAACGATTGTTAATGTCATAAGAGAGGTTCAGCTTTAAAGATTTATCCTCTAAAAAATAGTGACTTACATCAAAATAGATACTTTCAGCTTTGATTGTGCCTTCATCAGGGTCTAAATCTTTTGATAACGATAAATAGGCATCTTTGTCAAGATGACTGTAGGCCAAATTGATTTTGGTACGATCATTGCTTAAATCAAGATAATAATATTCTCGTTGTGAATCATTATCAATCGTTTCAGAATAGTTGGAGTCACTCTCATCATTCACGTTGTTTCTGCTTGCAAAAAAGAGATATGACCAGCCATTACTCAACGTTTGTGAATGCATCACGCTTTGTGTATTCGAACCATTGTCTGTAACCTTATAAACAATCTCTCCACCATTGATTTTTTGAGCATTTTTCGTATAAATACGGATAAAATAGACTCCCGTTGAGTTTCCCAATGCAAAGGAACTGTCTCCGTAATAGACCTCGATATAATCCACAAAGTCTAAAGGCATATCTCCCCAAGTAATTGATGAAGACTGAGTATGAATAGAGCTTATCTCATGGTCATTGATAAAAAAACGGAAAAAACCACTCACACTCACACTGGTACCAGAAAGAGCTGAAGAGTTGACTCCAAATCGATTTTTATTAAGGTTTTTTCGAGGCAACTCTTTTAAAATATCATCCAAGGTGTCATACTGCATGAGACGAATCTCTTTTTGAGAATAGACAACAACATGCCCCATCTTTTCATCTACGGTTTGCAAAGAGTTTAAAGAGGTGCTTTCATACTCCTCTAGAAGTGAGTCTAATGAGTCAGCATTTGCATAAAGTGAGTGAATAAAAAAAAGCAGTAGAACCAGAATATATCTCATTAAAAACCTATATGAATTAAATTATTTTAAAAACGTTATCATTTTAACAAAAGAAAGTTACATTTTCACCCTTTAGGGTGAAAAAATATCTTTATATATTATTTAATTTTTACGAAACTTCGAATTTGTAACAATAATATACTTTTAAAAGATTAAATATCGACTTCCCAAAGAAAATCAATCCAAGCAGGTGCCTCTTTAACCGTAAAATCTGGGGAAATCAAGGCCGTTTTTTTATAAAAAAGTGTGGCCAATTTAAACTCAACATGAGGAAATTTTTCATTGAGTATTTTTAAAATTTCTACCATGGTTTCACCTGTATCGATAATATCATCTAAAATCAACACTTTTTTGGCTTTACTTAAATCAGGGATATTAAATATATCAAACGTATCCAACTTTTCTGTTTTATTGTAATGAATCGAATTAAGAGTAAACACATTTCGATTATCCAATGCTTGCCCCATAAAGTGTGAAAGCGTTAAGCCTCCTCTGGAGATACCCAAAAGCACATCTGCACCATAAGGTTTGACCTTATTGATTAATACTTTCGTATCTTCCAAAAACTCGTTGTATCCGTAATAATATTTTTCCATATAAAATCTATCCTTGTAATATAAAAACTAAAAAACTGATTAAAGTGATTAAAAGAATACCGATATTTAAATCTTCATACTCTTTTTTGGCCACTTTGATAAACGTA
Source organism: Candidatus Marinarcus aquaticus (assembly GCF_004116335.1). Classification (NCBI taxonomy): domain Bacteria; kingdom Pseudomonadati; phylum Campylobacterota; class Epsilonproteobacteria; order Campylobacterales; family Arcobacteraceae; genus Candidatus Marinarcus; species Candidatus Marinarcus aquaticus. The sequence continues at coordinate 7,098 of NZ_PDKN01000002.1, read as the reverse complement.
TAGATAACAAAACCTGCTGCTATACCATTGGTGATTGAAAAGGTCAAAGGCATCAATAACACAATAAAAAATGTACCTGCACTCGTTGCAAAATCCATTTTTTTAAAATTGATTTTTCCAAGTTCAGTAAACATCAATACTCCAACCACCACGAGTACTGGGTAAATGGCATTAGAAGGAATGGATTTAAAAATAGGCAACATAAACAGCGTTGTTACAAAAAACAGTGCAGTAAACACAGCCGTTAATCCTGTTCGACCACCCGCTTCAACGCCACTGGCACTTTCAATAAAACTTGTGGTCGTTGAAACCCCAAGCAGACTTCCTCCAACGGTTGAAATGGCATCGGCTTCAAGTGTTTTTTGAAGACTTTTATCCTCTTTATTGTTCTCTTCTTGAAACAAGTTAGCCCGTGCTCCAACACCTGTTAATGTTCCTAAGGTATCAAACATATCCGTAATTAAAAAAGTTACGATGATGGGCAAAAGAGAGAGGGAAAGTGCACTTACAATATCAAGTTGCAAAAAGATAGGTGAAATTGATGCAGGTACTGAGATGAACTCTTTAGGCAAAGAGCCTATTCCAAAAGCCCACGCAATGCCAGAGGTGATTGCAATGGAGAAAATAAATGCCCCTCTGATTTTATGTGCGTAAAAAAAGAAAGCCAATACCAAACCAATCAAACCTAAAATCACATTAGGGTTTGAAAAATCACCCAATTTAACCAGTGTGGCATCACTGCCAACAATCATACCCATCTGTTTTAAACCAATAAACGCAATAAAGGTACCAATACCCGCACTGATTGCTCGGCGTAAATTCAGTGGAATTGACGTCATAATCCAAACACGAAAGTTTGTAAATGACAAAATCACAAAAATAATCCCCGATAAAAAGACAATCCCTAAAGCCGTTTGCCATGGAATTTTCATTCCAAGAACCAATCCGTAAGAGAAATAAGCATTTAATCCCATTCCCACACTCATAGCAATAGGCGTATTGGACCAAAGCCCACTAAACAAAGTTGCTAAAATAGTAATCAAAGCCGTCGCAGTAACAACAGCATCCATTGGCAAACCAGCATCTGAAAGAATAAACCCATTCACTGGTACGATATACAACATGGTTAAAAAAGTAGTAAAGCCTGCTGCAAACTCTGTTTTGACATTCGTGTTGTGTTTTTTCAGTTTAAAATAACCCAAAATCTCTTCCTCTACAAAAAATCGTTGTGATTGTATAAAAGTCAAATGATAAAAAGATGACAAACCTCATAAGCGTTTGGAATTTTACAAAAATATCGATAAATGTTCTATTTTTTTATGCTTTAATAAGTAAGAAAAAACGATAATAGCAGACCAAAAACTTATGAGGTTTATAAAATATATGAATATTACAAATGATTGTGTACACTGTATTGTAGGGCAAATTGACAAAGCCATTGACCATTTACAACTCGATGAAAAAGAGGCTTTAGAGATTCAAAAAGAGGTTGAAAAACGTTCAAAAAGTTTTTCGTTTGAGCACACACCTCCCTACGTGGCACGTGATGTATATGAATATTTGGCACAAAAAACAAACTGCGCAGATCCACTTGAGTCCATCAAACAAGCCTCTATTGAAAATGCACTGACATTTGTGCCTTTTATTGAAAAAAAAATACGACAAGAAGATGACAAACTCTTTACTGCTATTAAAGCCTCTGTGGCTGGAAATGTAATTGACTTTGGAGCCAAAGAGCAGTTCAGTTTAGAGCAAGAGATCAACAAAGTATTTCATACCAACTTTGCAATTAACGACTATGCAAAATTGGCCAAACAAATTGAAACCAAAAACAATATTCTCATACTCGCAGACAATGCAGGTGAAAATGTATTTGATAAAATTCTTATAAAAATCATCACACGGATGTATCCAGAGAAAAAAATAACCTATGCCACACGTGGGAAACCCATCATCAATGACATCACCACCAAAGAGGCTTTTCAAATTGGCATTGATAAATTTGCAAATGTTGTCAGTACAGGAGTCGATACCCCAGGTTTAGAGCTTCAAAGAGCTACCACGACATTCAGACATATGTTTGAAAAAGCCGATGTCATTATCTCAAAAGGGATGGGAAATTTTGAATGTTTAGAGTCACAAAAAGACAAACGCGTCTTCTTTTTATTTAAAGTCAAATGCAATGTCGTGGCCAATGCCATTTCAAAAAATGTGGGAGATATTATTCTAAAACAGGGTTAATTTGAAGGCATAAAACCTTCAAAAATAACCGCATTGGCTTTTTTTAAAGCCTTTTTTTGCTCTTGGGCACTGTTGACTGTCCAAATAATTATAGGCATTTTAATCATCGTGCAAAAACGTACAATCTTACTTTTCAGTAATGATTTATTCAACGATATAAAATTGGGTTTTGTGGCATCAAAATAATAGATAAAGTTAAAAAAATCACGCAACGATACCTTCTTTCTCTCTTCCCCAAAAAGCAGACCTCTTGGTATCTGCGGTGAGTGGTTTTTAAACCATTTTAAACTTTGATGGTTAAATGAACACACAGCATACTCGCCATGATATTTATCAAGCAATTTAGAGACTGCCTTTTCAAGTTCACCGTTATACTCAAACACTTTTAACTCTATTAATAAAGGGACTTTTCCTTGAACCAAATCCAAAACCTCTTTAAGCAATGGAATATGTTCTTGATTGTTTCCCAATGAGAGTATTTTTAACTCTGCGTACTCTGTTTTGTCAACTTCCAAATCTTTATTGGTTAAACGAAAAGTATTCAAATCATGAAACACCACCACTTTACCATCTTGAGTGAGTTGAACATCCAGTTCAATACCATAACTATGCTCTATGGCTTGAGCAAAAGCATTTAAAGAGTTCTCACACACATTTTTTGTATGCAATCCTCTGTGTGCAATGGGAGAGTTAAAAAGCCACTTCATACGAACTCCTTTGTTTTAATCAAACTTCATATCATAAATATAAGCACTGATCTCTTCAAGTGTTTTTTTGTCATACGATAACATCGGCATTAAACCATACTTTAAAATGGCATTTTGCATGATAGAGGTCTCTTCATTAGGCGCATGAACCCAATTGGACATATACAACACAAAATCATCTTTGTTTGGAAATGCTCTTAAATAATTCTCTTTGACCTCTTTGATTGAAGGTGCTGAAATAGCTTTGGTTTTGTGATGACAGGTCACACAATTACCATCAAAGAGTAAACCGGCATAGTTTGAAGCCAATCCAATATTATATAATACCATGAAAAGAATAAATTGTTTCATGCTATCTTTATCCTTTATCTTATTTTGACTAGTTGATGTTAAACTTTAGGAAGTACAATCACAAAATTAGCACCAAAATACTCTTTTCCATCCACAACAAAGTGAGCATTTTGGTTCGAAATATCTCCGTCAAAGTGTTTTGAAATAATCTCTTTACTCATATAAAGTCCTATTCCTGTACCATTACTTTGATGTTTGGTTGTAAAGTATGGATCGAAGATTTTTTCATTATACTGTTCATCAACACCACCCCCACTGTCATGAAACTCTAAAAAGAGTGCTTCTTTGGTCTCATAGGTTTTAATATAAACCATTTTGTTCTCATTACTGACTTGTGCAAGTGCATCTTTTGAGTTATTAAAAAGATTTAAAAGCACTTGTGAAAGCTCACTTTTATAACCTCTGTACATGATGGATTCATCCAAATCAAAAAAGACATCAATGTGTTGTGTGTTATAAAGTGCTTTAATAATATTGTATGTTTCAAATACAAGAGTAGAGAGACTGAAGTTGACCTGTTCTTTATCTTTTTGGAAAAAGGTTCTGAAATCTTCAATGGTATCTGAAAGAAATTTGGTGTTGTGCATGATACCATTGGTCAACTCCAAAAACTCCTCTTTATTTAAATTTCCAAACTCATATTTGATTTGTAAACCACTTGTTGCAGTCGAAATGGCACTGAGTGGTTGTCGCCACTGATGCGCAATATTTCCAATCATTTCACCTAAAGCCACAAGTCTGCTTTGTTGTGCAACGATGATATCTTTTTTACGGCTGTTTTCAATCTCTTTTTTTATTTTAGATTTCAACTTTTGATTATACGTACGTAATACACTGTTCAAGTTCACCTGTTCTTGCCGTTTTAAATAGTTGTAAATCAAAACCATACTTAAAACAAACCCAACAATAGCACTGAAAGATAGCACTAAAGCGATATTTTTAAAGTAGTCCAAGTGTCCAGTTTGTACTTCGTGTAAAGGAGAGAAAAAAACCGTTGTGGCCATGAGTTTTCCATCAATATCTTTAATGTGATAATACGAAACAAAATAACCATCCATGGTCTCATAACTGTTTTTAGCCCAGAAACGTTCCACCCCTTTTTGACGTACATAATCAACAATTTTTGAGTTTACATTGATATTGGCCACATAATAATCATCAATAAAGAGTTTTGTATAGGGTTTTTTCAGTTGATTTTTATAGGTTTTATCCACTAAGATAATCGGTTCAATGCCATCTGCTTGGATTTTTTTTGTAATGGAATTAAATTTGGTAATGACTTCCACACTGCCAATAAACGTTTCATTTTTAAAAATAGGCACCATCGATTTAAACGTCATGTCAAAAATACCCGTACTGATCGTATTCATGATTTTGGGGTTTTGATGCATTCTTTGTAAATCTTTTCGTACATTAAGCACATTATCACCCGCTTTTTTCGTCCAACTTCGATACAGACTGGTGCCATTTTTGTCAATAATATGAATCCATGTAGAGCGATAATGGGTTTTTTCTTTTAATAATTGCGAGAGTTGTTCCATTTGTACTTTCACACCCTCACCGTTGAGTAAGAAGTTCTGAACACTTCTGTCTTGTGAAAGTACCAATGCAATAGAGAGTGTCGAATTTTGTTTATCCGACATCAAAGATTGCATATTTTTTTCATTGGTGTGTGCTTGCGTTTGGAAAATATCCTCTTCAATATTTTCAATGCTTCCAAGCAATTCTTTAAATGCAAATAATGAAAAAACTATCAGTGTTATAATAATAGTATATAAAAGATAATTAATATTTTTTCTTTTCTCAGTCATGCTTAATTATACACTATTTCTACTTCAAAAAATGTTTTAGTATAATGACATCTTATATAAAAAATTATCTATTGATAAAATTCTTTTTTTATATTTGACTCTAAATTAAAGGCTAACTCAAGTAGAAATTGTATAATTAAACTTAAATCGTGGTATAATCTACGATTATAATTTATAAAGGTTTACACATGAAAATAGCAATTCCAGTAAAAGACGAAAACTTAACTTTTTTTAGCAATGCAGGACACACACCAAAGTTTGCAATCTACTCTTTGGCAGGGTCAGGGATGTTCAAATCATTCAATTTAGAAAACATCATTGCTAATCCACGAACAGATCTTGACCATCATCATGCCCAAGAGGATCATGTATGTAGTCATGACCATGATGATGAAGAGCATATTGCACAACACAACAAAATGGGGACAGCTTTAAAAGAGTGTAACTATATTGTTGTACAAAAAGCGTGTAAAAATACTGCAAATTCTTTTATATCACAAGGTATTAAGATTGTGAAATACAATGGTGATTCCTTAGAAGTAGGAAAAATTTTGCAAGAGACTTCAGCGCAATTCATATAACACAAGCAGCAATAGCTGCTTGCGTCTTAAAATAAATAACTCTAACAATTAATTAATAATGATTGTAAAATAGAATTAAAAAGTTTTATATAAAGTATTTAAAAGAATACCTCCTATACTTTTTTAATCCCAAACTTCACTTCATCTTATTCTTATTGAATCGCAGTACACAAATAGTGTAAGCAATAATTGCATTTGAAAAACTCTTTTATTAAAGGATAATTTTTATCCTTTAATAAAATTTATTAATATTTATTTAAATTTAAATCGTTATACTTTCAACACAAGAAAAAAATTATTTAAGGAAAAAAAATGTTAGTAACAAAAAAAGCTCCCGATTTTACAGCAACAGCAGTGCTTGCTGATGGACAAATTGTAGAGGATTTTAATTTATATGAAAATATTAGTGAAAAAGGTGCCGTGTTATTTTTCTGGCCACTTGACTTCACATTTGTATGCCCATCAGAAATCATTGCGTTCTCAAAAAGAGTCAAAGATTTTGAAGAGCGAGGGATTCAAGTTATTGGTTGTTCTGTAGATTCACAGTTCTCACACTTTGCATGGAGAGAGACTCCCGTTGAAAATGGGGGAATAGGACGAGTGAAATTTCCAATGGTTGCAGATTTGAGCAAACAAATTTCAAAAGATTATGACGTATTATTTGCAGACTCTGTTGCTCTTAGAGGATCATTTTTAATTGACAAAGATGGAACAATCAGACACGCCGTTATCAATGACTTACCACTTGGAAGAAACATTGATGAGATGATTCGAATGGTGGATACCATGATTTTTACCAATGAGCATGGTGAAGTGTGTCCAGCAGGATGGAACAAAGGTGATGAAGGCATGAAAGCTTCAACTGAAGGTGTGGCTGAATACTTAGGTAAAAATGAAGACAAATTATAGGATTGATTATGGCAAAATATATAGATTTAACACAAGATACAATTGAACAAACCATTAAAGAGGGAGTTTCTCTCGTCGACTTTTGGGCTCCTTGGTGTGGACCTTGTAGAATGATTGCACCTGTTATTGAACAGTTAGCCCAAGATTTCGAAGGGAAAGCAAAAATTTGTAAAGTCAACACGGAAGATGAACAAGATTTAACAATGAAATATGGTATTCGTTCTGTTCCTACTATTCTTTTTGTAAAAGATGGCGAAGTGCTTGACCAAATTATTGGAGCAACCTCAAAAGCTGCTCTTGAAGAGAAATTAAATACATATTTATAAAATTTAATGACAAGGCTTGCCCTTGTCTAAAAGCGAGGATTATACGATGTTAGACTTAGCGATAATAGGGGGAGGGCCAGCTGGATTAACAGCAGGTTTGTACGCGACACGAGGTGGATTAAAGAGTGTAACCATGTTTGAAATGGGGATGCCAGGTGGACAAATCACAGGC